>JAZSHZ010000030.1:0-9212 GCA_045533555.1 Eubacteriales bacterium | reverse complement strand
CTACTTTTCTCGGTTCATAGTAATTAATTCCGCAGATATCAACTTTACCTGTTTCCAGATTATTATAAATCCCGCAATCAAATATATCTCCATATTCTTTTATGAACTCGATTTCATCTTTGATATACAGAGAGTTATTTTTCCAATGGGATATATTCCCGACGGATACTAAATCATTTATCTGAGTCTCATATGGCAATTCACAAAACTGCATTTCCATAAACGAAGAGCCGCCATATTTTCTTCTCTCCTCTTGCGAATCGAAAACATAGAACAATTTTTTATTTTTTGAAAATATCTTTTCAAGAAAATTCACAGGCGTTTCTCCTCTCGATAGTATTTATATATTTTCTCAAAGGCTTCTACTCGATGGGAAGCTGTCACGAAGTGACTGATGAGGTGTAGATTGCAAAGCAATCGTTATTCATCTCCACCTCATCCACCGCAAGCGGTCCCCCTTCCCCTCAAGGGGAAGGCTTTTTGTCCATTATATATCAAAGTTTATAATTAGTGTCCGATTCGGATTCCAATTTATTGAATTCATTATATCATACCAAAAGACAAAAGACAATTTCCGGAAATACAGAAATTGTCTTTTATGAATTATTTTATTAAATCTTCGGCATAAATAAATTCATAGCCGTTCGAGGTCAGAATTTCACACATTTTGTTTATCTTTTCGGCATAATCCGGCTGATATGCAAAATAGTCTTCGTAGAAATACTGCTCGTGGTCACAGATTCCGATATACTCGTTTCCGAGAAACCTTTCGAACTCCTCCTCAAGCTCATCATATCCAAGAAGATTTATACAGGTCAAGCCATATGGCTTGAAGCGCATTCCCGTCTTTTCATCCAAAATCGTATCGAGGGTATTGAGCACTGTGTTCTGTTCTTTTGTGAAATGATTATAAGCACAAACAGATCTCAATATTGCAACATCGCGAGATTCTCTCGTGAAAACCCTTGTTTCGGGCTGACGGTTATTGAGAAGTCTAGCCGAATGGCCATATGGCAAAGAACCGGGATCTCCGTTATATTCCTCAACATCGCCAACCGTTACATCCATAATTCTTACGCCGCAATCATAAAGCGCACGCACACCGGCTTCGCTGACAGGCACCCAATGCGGACATATACCGTAGGTGAAGGTTTTTTCTCCCGCAAATCGGAAGACCTCGCTCTCAATCTTCTTGAACAGATCATAGACATCGCTGTATCGCGCATTTACATGAGGATAGTCGGGAAATTCCTCTTTTGCGTGAAATGCAAGCTTGAGCCAGTCGGAAGACGCTTCCCATTCGGATCTGTATGCATCGGTCACATCTGCCAACGAAAATTCATCGTTGCCGTAAAACGAATCGGTCCGATAGAATAGATTGAGCTGAACCTTCAAGCCGTATTTATCATGAGCAGTCTTCAACACTTTGAGAAGCGGCGTGTCAAACATCGATTCCGGCATAGTGCGGGTGAGGTCACGAAGCACCCAGATAGTATCGTCAATATAGAAATATGCTTTCTTATTCATAAAAACTCTCCTTGAAGTTAATTTACAAATACTATATCAAACCACAATTCATCCGCTCAATACACAAAATGTATTTTTATGGACAAAACATATTTTTTATGTTATCATATGCAAGCGAGGTGATTAATTTGCATATTGCCCGAATTTCATTTGATAAAATACCCAAAATAGGTTTTGCGCACCATTTTTACACCGATGAATATTATTTCTCGTATTCCAAGCTGAAGAAAAGCCTTGAAATCGTCTATGTCACTTCGGGAGGAATCGAAGCGGAGCTATATGGACAAAAGCTTCTTATCCCCGAAGGAAGCATATTCGTTCTCTTCCGACATCTTCCGATAACTCTCCGCTCTGTTGACGGCAAACCGCAGGCGCATTGCACCGTGCAGGCGGAATTTGATTTTTCGTTCTCACTTTCCGATGACATCGGCTCCGCGCAAAAGAAAAACACGCTTCTTCTCCCGTTTGTCACCCCGCCTTCCGCAGAGACGGAGGAAATCAAAAAGTCGCTTTTCTCAATCGTCTCGGATATGGGTGTATCCCGCGAAGAAAACGGATTTTCCTGCGCGATACGTCTGCTCGATATAATGCGAAGGCTTGACAAAATCGCAAGAAACTCTGCGCGGCGCGAATCAAAATCATCCAACATCATCTATAAGGTCAAGCAATACGTCTCAAAAAATATTGATAAACCGATTGCACTTTCCGATATTGAACGGGAGCTTTCGCTTTCATCCGGCTATATCAATCAGATTTTCAAAAGCAACACAGGCGTCCCGCTCGGACATTATATAAACGAAGAAAAGACGAAAATGATTGCCGCGCTGATACAAAAGCAAGGCTTATCATTCAAAACGGCCTGCGCCAACGTCGGAATCTCCGATATATCATACGGCTACAGACTGTTTAAAAAGCATATGGGCGTAACTCCCGGAGAATTTCTATCGGGTGATATGCACGGATAAACCGCACCGCATATTGAAAAATTCAATATGCGGTGATTTTATTATTATAAAACAGGGATTATCGCGATCAGGTATATATCAATGATTTTTTTTGCGTACTCTTTATATAATTCGCATTCATATGATGCAAACATCGGTCCCTTAATACTGCCATCAGAAAAACAATCAGTCAAAATCTCAAAATAGCATTCCGTTTCCTTTTTAAAGTACGCTTCTCGGTTTTCTTTAACTTCAGCCATTTTCTTCGAATAAATGCCATCTCTCAATTTGATAATTTTCCCATAATACCGTTCAGCAAGACATTTCCATTTTTTCGCATATTCTCTTTCGTATTCAATCATACCTAAAGTCGTTTGATAATCGGGGTTCTTTCCATCGCGCTCATATTCTTCTTCAATTTTCGCATAAAGTTCAAGCGGGTAATCAGGGTTTACCCTCGCTTCTGCCTCGGCAATATTAATTTCAATTGTCTCTTCAATAAAATCTTCACCCTTACGGTAAACGATTTCAACAAAATTATCATTAAGATTTGCTGAAACAATCGGTTCAACTGTATGAACATCCTCCAAAGGCACGCTGATAATTTGATCTTTCTTATCAAACATCCGGCTTACAATGGCCGAGTAACCTCTCCCTTCATCAAACTCACACCTGACCACATATTCGTCCGTTTCTGACAAAACATATTGATATTCATCCGAAGCTTCGCCTGTTTCGATATTATAATAGCGGACAATATTCGTTGCGCTCCCTGTTCCCGTCTGTAGCAAAACAGCGACAATATGCTCTCCGATCATCTCGATATTTGGGCATCGTGAAATATTTTCAACCGAAATCAACTTATTCCCGTTTTTATCACGAATGCAATAGCTATAGGTGAAATCCTCATTCGTTTTCACCTCATAATACTCATCGGCAAAACTTTCAATCTCCGGTTCAACATTACTTGACAAAACAACATTTTCATTTTGCGGTATATTCTCTTTGCAAGCGGCAAAACAGAATAACATCAGCAACACAAAAACAAATACTTTTTTCATCATTGTTTTCCTCTGTAAAAGTTATTCGGTCAAATATTCTTCAATCGGAGTATCATCAACAAATAAACCTGAAATTACGGATTTGCCGTTTTTTATTCTGAGCGTTATATAGACATTATCCGATAAGCGCAAAAGCTTTTCTGCCTTTGGAGCGAGCTTATCTTCCATATAATATCTGTCGTGCGGAAAACTAAAACGCTTTTCATCCGAGCTCGTCAAATATAATCCTTCCTTCGGAATTTCTTCTGAAACTTTTGTAATCACGGCAATTCCGTCATCACGCACCTCAACGATACCGTATCTTCCTTCATCTACCGCAGAGGCGTTTCTCGCCCTGATGCTGACATACCTTCCGCGAAAAGCATCGTATGGGTCATACATCGTTATATCAAACTTGACCTCCGCTCCGTTTTTCAGTATATCATATCTTTCCCATATCATATATAGCGGAACAAAAAGCTGAACAATCAATGCGACGATCAGAATCGAAAGCAAAATCCTCTTCATCACTTTTCCTCCTTTGCCATTTTCTTCATCCTGACAAGACGCGAATTGACAAATAAGAAGCCTGCACCAAGCAAGATAAAAATAATTCCTCTTATTCCAAGTGACATCTCTGTATCAAAGAATCTAAGGACTATGAGCAAGCATACCGTCAGCATTCCTGTGTTCGTCTCCAAAAGGCTTACTCTTTTTGCACCACTCCATATGAGATACACACCAATTGCCAGAAGAATAATATTGGTAATAATCGAAAATGCAATCTGATACAGCTCGGTATTAAGCTTTGCCAACGCCCACACCACACGCATAATAATCATTATATATCCTGCAATCACATAAAAATTAAAGCGCCTCTTCCATATTTGAATCATAACGGACATTACCACGAATATTGCAGATATAACGACCAACGTTATATCCGAATCCGGGAGATAATGCCAAAATCCTTCATATGATGCAAACAAAAGAGGAATCAGTGTTCCTGCAATTCCGCTCCACTCGAATACTTTACCGCAGTTTTTCCATATGGTCGATGCCGAGAGCAGCAATACAAAATATGCAAAAACGGAAACAAACGGATCGAAGTCTTCAAGAAGCGCACCGATCCAAAACAGAATAAACCCTGCGACACTGACTATCCACGCAATATAAACCGACCGTGCATTATCCTCTTTAAAATTGAATATTGCATAAGCCACACCGATTCCGTAAAGAAAAAGCGCAACAGGAGTACTCAAAATACCGGTGAGTCCAAGTCCTCCGTTGATTACAGTCCAGAAATAAATGGGAAGCGGAGAGACAGCATTCAGAATGACCATAGACGGCAGCGAAAGGACTCCGCAAACAAGAATATAATTTGTGAAATCACTCGGCAAATGAAAAATCTGCCCTACTATCGCAAGAGAAGAAAAAACCCCTGCAAAATTAAGGATCGCGGCGCTCTCCCTTAAAGCCACACTATTGTACTTCTTAAGAAAAACATACAAAACAAATATCTGCGAAACAATCAAAGGAAGAAGGCCTATAACCGTCCGCACTGCAACAGGAAGCTTATACCAGAGATTATGCGCTCCGACAAGAACGATTCCCGCCCCGACAAACAACGTTCCGATTATTGAAAACAACACAATCAGAAGATTGATTTTTTTCTTTGGCTCATACCTTGATTTTAAAATCAAGGAAGTTTCTGAATCTATTATTTTCTCTTTTTCCCACAGATCAATTTCTCCGAGCATCCATTTTTCTTTTTTCACGAACGTCCCTCCTTTGATAATTTTTTATCATCTGTTTTGATTATATATTGAAGCATCATATTTGTCAATACAACAAAAGGCCGCATCTTAAATGCGACCTTTTCTCATCTATATCGTTTTAAAGATTTCTTCAGCGAATGCCTCTATCTTTTCTTTTAAGTCAGAAACGATTTTTCCTTGCGCATAATTCGGCTTTCCGCCGCCCTTACCGTCAAATGCCTCATTAAGGGCTTTGACGAGTGGCTTCGTGTCGTGCTTTGCGCTGCTGACAACATAGATATAGTTTTCATCATCGTCCGTCGAGAAGAGCATACATACTTTCTTTCCTTCTTCCGAAAGAAGATTTGAGCAATGGCGGAGCTCGTCATATGAAACGCCGCGAAGGAAAGCGTAAGCGCAACCGTTGACATCCGTTGCATCGAGCTCTGCCCATGCAAGGCGCTTTAAAAGCTCCTTGTTCTCGTTCTTCAATGCGCTGATGAGCTCAAGCTGCTTTGCGACATTTTCGGAAACTGCATCTCGCGGAGCGGACAGTGCTTTCATCATCGTCTTGTTCGAGCGATTGAGGAATGAATAATCCAGAAATGCCTTAAAGCCCGCAAGCATCGTTATTCTTGTTCCACCCTTATTCGGAGTGGAGTCGATAACCTTAATAATCCCTATCTCGCCGGTCTTTGCAACGTGCGGAGCGCAGCAGGCACAGCAATCGACATCACCGATTGTGACAATGCGAAGTCCTTCAATATTCTCAAGCTTGGATCTGTATTCAAGTGCTGCCACTTCGTCATCGTTGGGATACGTTACCGTTATATCTTGATTATTATACACAGCAAAGTTTGCAAGCTTTTCAACACGCTCAATATCCTCCGTTGTGAGAACCCCGTCAAAATCAACGGTCATCTCCGTTTCGCTCATATGGAATCCGACATTGTTATATCCGAAAAGCGAATGAACGATTCCCGAAAGGATATGCTCTCCCGAATGGCTCTGCATACGGGTATAGCGAAGCTCCCAATCAAGCTTTGCCTCCACTTTTTCGCCCGTTCTTATTTCTCCCGCGATTTTATGAACGATAACTCCGTTTGAGATCTGGACATCAAGGACATCAAAACCGTTTATCATTCCTTTATCCGCCGCTTGACCGCCGCCCTCGGGGAAAAATGACGTTTTATCAAGGATAACATTATACCCATCTTCTGCAGATTCGCAAAGAAGAACCTTTGCCGAAAACTCGCGGCAATATGAATCATTCTCATAGATACGCTCTGTTTTTATAACATTTTTTGCAAGAAATGCATTTGCCTCCGAAAGAGTGGTCTTTGAATTTTCATATTGAAATGAATCTATCGCTTCGGCATATGTCATAAGCTTTATTGATGAAATTTCGCTTTCCTGCCTATGAAATTCAGTATTCTTCGCCTCCGCAAGAAAATAGACAACGTTTTTAAGCCTTTCACTTCCATCAGAATGGATAAATGTATGCTCACTTGTTGTTTTAAAGCCATCGATTATCTCGACATCAAGGCCTGTTTCCTCCTTGATTTCGCGCAAAGCCGTTTCGGACTCTGCTTCTCCCGCTTCCATATGGCCTTTCGGGAATCCGAAAATTCCCTGCCCCGATTCTATTATTACAAATTTGATTTCACCTTTATCGCGCGCAAAAACAACCGCGCCGCACGATCTTTCCGTTACCATTATTCCATACCTCCGGTATTATTTTTTTATTATATTTATAAATCACAAACACATTATTCCTCATTAAACGATTCATAAATAAATTCTGCGATAGTAGACCATTCTTCAAGAACTTCAGGACCTTCGTGGCTTATCCTGCATACTGAGCCGTTTTGCAATAAAACAACATTATCTCCATCAGCGCAAGAGCAAAAAGCAATACCTTTGGGACCTTCGTAAAGTTCTTCTTTTTTCATTTCCGATTCAAATATTGCGGTATATTTTTTCGCAGATTCATAATCTAAAAAACGATATTCGTCGCTTAATATTCCGCCGTCAGCAACAAGATAATATGGCACCAATTCTGCAAATTCCGTATTCCTCAAAAATTCGGCAACTTCTTTTCGCATCCTCTTTCCGAAATCTTCCTTGTTTTCCCGTTTCGCTTCACGCAGTGCTTTCAAAGCCATATTTGTTGTGATTTTTCTCTGCGGGCGCTTGGTGCTCTTAATTCTGAGATATTCTTTCTCCATCTCAACCGCAAGTTCTGCATCATAATAAGATGTAACACGTTCATAATCTTCAAACACCGTCTCTTGATATCCTGCAGGAATCTCTTTATCGTAAACCAGTGCAGGACGCAACATTTTAGCATCAAGCATCTTTTCTCTTAAAAAAATCTCGGCTGTTTTCTTGTGTATAAGAAGAACATCTCTTTCCTCGGTTCCATTTTTACCTTGAATAAATGCAAATCCTCTTTCCGGCAATTCTTCGGCATAATAATAGTTTGGTAAATGAACATCCAAATCATAAAAAACATCTGAAATCCTTGGAAGATGCTGTCCTATTTTTTGTAAGCGTCCGCAAATTTCCGAATTTCGGTCATGCCGTTTATATTTATAGGTATGTTTATACACTATACCGCCTTTATCGTCAGGACACTCAGAATATGCATCACTATATTCCAAGCCTTTATCGCACGCAATTGTTTTAATCTTGTTTTCGACATACATAAATGCATATTGTGTTGATTCATATCTGCCGACATCTTTTGCCCAACAAAAATTTATTCCTTCAATATTATTTTTTTTGCAAACTTCTATAAACCTTTCAGAAACAAGACACGGAACTCGCATGCTCCATCCTAACAAAAATGGCTTATTTCGATTCTGGTATGCATATATAGCATAAGGAATTCCGCCGTCGCCTATCTTATCTATTGATGGAGCACAAATTTCAAACCAATCGGTTTCAAATTCATCATAACTGCAACTGTAGTGTCCTCTTGCAAGCCAATTTTCTTTTTGACAGAATGCTTCAATTTTATCAAGAAGTCCTCCAATGTCATGCTGCTCAAAATCCAAATAGCACCATCCTACACAATCACATTTCAAGCCGAGTGAATGAACAAATTCAATATTTTGTCTATACCTTTCATTTTGAAACGCAAACAGATGTTTTAAATATTCTTCATGAGCTGAATATTTCTGTTTTAATTCCGCAATCTCAGTATGAGGTCTGTCAAGTATCCATAAAAGTCCTTCATGTTTCTTCATCGAGCACCCCCCTTAACACTAAACTGAATCATTATATCCAGTTTATAGTATACTATGAAAGTAAGAATTTGGCAAATAAAAAACACCGCACAAATGTGCGATGTTCTGATTTTATAAAAAAGCTCTGATATCAACTGTTAATTTTTCTTCCAGATTTATAAGTCGTTTTGCAATATCTTTTGATACCTCATCGGCACCTTTATACTTATTCAGATATTTATTCAGTGACTTAACGCCCATATTGCAACCGTCAGTCATCAGATCTGCAACTGTAGCATCGGAGTTTTCCATAGCAAGCATAACATTTGTCTTAATCCAGGACATTCCTTTTGCGATTATAGCCGGTTCCTTGCCGTCATCCTTATATTTATCAAGTAGCTTTTGAATTTCCTTATCAAGCTTTACGTGCTCATCCTTACAAGCAATCAAAAGGCTTCTTAATTTATCGCTTTTTACATTGTCAATAACATCTGAAATTGAAGATGACCCCATCTTTACTCCTGCATCGCACTCCCGTAAAAGCTTTATGGTATCCTGTTCTATCATAAAAATCACCTCCGTGGTATTATGGCACGGAAGTGATTTTTTATTCAACTATATATAACTAAAAAAGCACTACAAAAGAAGTGCTTTTTTTGGCAAGACAGAACAATAATGATGCAAAGAATTTTTAGTGATATTCCAACTTCGTTG
>JAZSHZ010000254.1:0-2699 GCA_045533555.1 Eubacteriales bacterium | reverse complement strand
TACGTTGAACGTGACGAATTGCCGTCCTTTTTTGCTTGTCCCGCCGATTTCTGCGAGCTTTGCTCTGCCGAAGCCGCGGAGCGAGAGCAGGTCACCCTCCGAAATATCATCTGCGGGGTTCAGAAGCTCAATGTGGTTGAGAGAAAGTCTGCCGTCGCGTATCATATCCGCCGCGACAGTGCGGGATATGCCGAATGCGAGCGAAGTCAGAGCATCGGCGCGAAGGGATGCGACTGTCCCCGTAACTTCATTGAAAACGGGCTCGGGAATTTCAATATCCGAAAGGGCGCATTGCTCGCATCTGACCCCGATTCTGCCGATTTTATCAATGTTTGTGAGTATATATTCCGAGATCCGCGCGGTGCAGATGATATATGCGCGGTTTTCAAGGACGAGGATATCGCCGAGCGTCTCCCTCTTGATGCCGAGCCCCATGAGCGAGCCGAGATAATCGCGATGAGTGAGCTCTCCAAAGGTGTGTGAAACGCGCACCGCCGTGATATATTCATCGGGTGTAAAATAATCCTTATCAATATAATCGGGGAGGATGAAGAGCATTTTCCTTTCCGCATCCTCATATCCGCCCGAGAAAGCATATGAAATTCCGCTCTGCCTTCTGAGAAAAAGCGCCGCCTCCGCGCTCTCCGCAGCATCGAGAAACGGGGAATGGGAGAGAATGCATTTTCGCTCCGTCTGCGAAAGCAGATCTTCAATTCTTTTTAAAAGTTCGGAATTCATCGCGCTACCTCCAATTTTATAAATATATTGTAGCAGATTTCTTGAATTTTTTAAAGCATTGCAATATTAAAAAAATATTACAAAAGTTCGCAATATCGGATTGACTTTGAGAGGAATTTTAAGTATAATTATATATAGTTTCATAAAGTGCATTTTGCACAAATTTAAGGAGGAAACAAAAATGAAGAGAATTACAGCACTTTTGCTCGCTCTCGTTATGGTGTTCGCGCTCTGCGCTTGCACAGGTGGCGGCAACAAGATGAGCGGAGAGGTATCATATGATATCCCCGAAGGTAAGCAGATTCCTGATGATGCAGTTCTTAACGTAACGATTGCAAGCCATGCTTCATGGCCGTATCAGGAAGACTGGAAGGTATGGGAATACATCAAGGAAGCAATCGGCGGAACGATCAACGTCAATGCTGTTCCTTCCTCTGACTTCGGAACAAAATTCCCGCTTGTCATGGCAACGAAGGACGGTTTCCCGGATGTCTTCGGCTTCCAGGGTAAGCCCTCCGGTCTCGCTGACTATTGCGAGCAGGGCGCATTCGTCGCTCTTGACGACTATGAAGAATTCCTTCCGGACTATAACGCATTCTGGGATAGCCTCCCGGAAGAGGATCAGTGGATGAGAAACACTCGCCGCTTCAGCGACGGTAAGGTCTATTATGCACCGATCTACGGTATGGAGCGCTCAACAAACGTCAGAAGCTGGCTCTACCGCAAGGATATCTTCGATAAGCACGGCCTCCAGACGCCTGAGACACTTGATGATCTCTATAATGTCTGCAAAGAGCTCAAAAAGCTTTATCCGGAGTCCTATCCGCTCTGCATACGTTCCGGTATGGCTAATATGAACGTCATTGGTTCTTCCTTCAAGCCGAATTTCCACTATAGCGCATACTATGATTTCGAAAACGAAAAGTGGAGCTATGGTGCTCGCGAGAGCGAAATCATGCTCGAGATGGTAACCTTCTTCAAGAAGATGGTTGACGAAAAGCTCATCCCGGCAGACTTCTTCACAATTAACGCTTCCACATGGCAGGAGCTTGTTTCGACAGACCGCGGCTTCATTATGCCGGAATATCAGGTCAGAATTGACTTCTTCAATGATATCGCTCGCGCACAGAACCCCGAATATACAATCGCTGCAATGAAGCCCCCGAAGTCCACAAACGGCATCGGCGTTGCTCTTGTCAACAAGTACAACAACGACCCGATGGGCTTTGGCGCTCCGAACACAGGCGATGCAGGCAGAATTGCAAACGCTATGAGATACATCAACTGGTTCTATTCCGACGAGGGTGCAGAGCTCGTTTCCTGGGGTAAGGAAGGCGAGACATATGAAGTCGTTGACGGCGAGCGCAAGTTTATCACAACTGAGAATGACTCCAATGTCAACACACTTTATGGCTTCAAGACTATCGGAACATATCTCCGCGTTGACCCGGCTATGATCGATGCTGCTATCTCCGAGGAGCAGGCTGCAACGACAGACTTCATGCTCGAGCATACATATCCGCACCTCGACCCGACAATGTATATCTCCCTCTCTGCAGAGGATGCACAGGCTGTTGCTGACTATCAGACATCCCTCAACACAGTTGTTGAAGAGAACCTTATGAAGTTCGTTATCGGCCAGCGTCCGCTCACAGAATGGGATCAGTTCCAGAAGGAACTCGAAGCTCTCCCGATCGATGACCTCCTCGCAATCTATGAGACAGCATACGAGAACTACAAATAAAATATAATTCTCTAAAAGAGCATTGCGAAAGCAATGCTCTTTTGTCGTGTCGATAAACCTGTCGACACGATGGGAGGCTGTCCAAAGAGGTGTGAGATTGACAGAATGGAACCCGAAGGTGTATGTGTATACTCCGAGAGGTGACATTCGGGCAAAGTAAGCGGAAAAGTCGTTAAAACTCGATGTTTCAATGAATTTTATGAGATTTTAATTCACG
>JAZSHZ010000249.1:0-3263 GCA_045533555.1 Eubacteriales bacterium | reverse complement strand
TGGCTACGATCCGACTTATGCAGGGGTCTGAGATTCCGAGCTCGTGTGCATATTGTAATATTTGCATATGAGCGCGACCTGTCGCGATAATGATTTTTATTCCTTTTTCGCTCAAATTGTTCAATGTGGTTTTATCCACATCGGAAATCGAGTTATCCGAAGTTAATAGTGTTCCGTCCAAATCAAAAATACAACAACTGACCTTCATAAAAAAACTCCGTTCAATTAAAAGATACTATCCCTGCTGACTTTCAACAGGGATAGTTTTTTGTTTATTCCCAGTTTTTCCAGATATCGGGGCAATACCCGATTGTTATCTCACGACCGTTTCTGACTATCGGAGTTTTGATAAGCTGAGGATTATCCATAAGTTTTTCGATTTTATCGGAATCACTTGCAAGGTATTCAATAAAGCTGTTTTCATATCCTTTTGCTTTCTTGTTTATCATTGCATCCAATCCGACTTTTGATAAAACGAGTTCAAACTCTCTGGGTGATAGTCCAAAACGGGGAAGATCGATAGACTGAAAATTAATTCTGCGTTCTTTGAAGTAACGCTCTGCTTTTTTTGTATCAAATCAGCTTTTAGCGCCGTAAATCTGTATGTTCATTAAAATGCAGCCATAACGGACTTAAAGTAATCGATATCCTGCTTTGCAAACCAGATACGGTCACCGCCACGCGGTGCTTCGATTCCTATCGGGCCGGTAAATCCGACTTCGAGAAGTTTAGCATAATATGCGCGATGATTGATATCACCATCACCAAGACCTGTTGCCATACGGAAGGTTGAACCCGGGATAGCGGAAGAGTTTTTGAGATGTGTGTAGAAGAGCTTGTCACCATAGAGGTCGATTGCATCTTCAAGTGACGGGCGAACCGGGAAATATGCTGTATTGCCGTAGTCCATATTAATGCCGATTGCTGGCGAATCGATGAGGTCGACGAGCTTTTTGGAGGGAGCCGGAAGGTCATGGATGTAGTTCATGTGTGTTTCAAAACCAAACTTCATACCGAGCTTTTCTGCTTCGCGACCAAATTTCTGATAAGAATCAACTGTAAGATCCCATTCGAGCTGCGTTGCGGCAGCGCTTCCGTGGAATTCATATGATGTTCCGGGTGCAGTAGAGATGGGAGACTTGATAACTGTTGCTGCGGAGTTGCAAAGAACGGTTCCGCAAAGGTCATTTGCGATCTGAGCCTTTTCTATTGCATCAGCAATGCATTTTTCACGGACTTCCTTATCTTCGCTTGTGCAGTTTCTGAGGCCGATGCTGAAGAGAATATCGGAAAGACCATATTTTTTCTTTCCTTCAGCAATCTGAGTTGCATACTCTTTAAAAGAAAGCTCAGAAAGCTCCTTTGGAGGAACTCCGCGGAACTCAATTCCGTCGAAGCCAAGATCAGCAGCTTGCTTGCAGATATCATCGATTGATCTTTTGCCGTAGGAATCGTAGGTGACTTCACCGTAGTTGATGTGCATTATTATTTTATTCATAACAATACGCTCCTTAAAAATATTCTTTCGGAAGATATTCCTTAAAGATTATAGTATCAAATACTTGTGTTGTTGTCAAGCAAAATAAGACTTATAACACCAAAAAAACATAATAACTTATAAAACGAAAAAAGCCTTGAAATAATCGTGAAAATATTATATTATAAATACAAACAAAGAAGGAGATGAAGTCATGAAAAAGCTTGAATTTTTTGACTGCGAAGCGTCATTTGGACTTCGCGGATTTAAGCGTGAAAATATGCCGACAACAAAAGAAGAAATGCTCGGCGCGTTTGACAGATACGGAATTGACTGTGCACTCATGAGATATGAGTTTGCTAATAACGGCATTGTCAAAGATGGAAATCTTGAGCTTTGCGAAGTTATTAAAAGTGATTCACGTCTTTTTCCAATGTGGTATGTTATGCCTCATCACACAGGCGAGTTTCCCGAACCCGAAGAGCTTGTCGCACTTATGAAAAAAAACGGTGTCAAGGCTGTTGCAATCCAGAGTGCAAGCTGGACGGTTGGTGAATGGAGCATAGGGAAGCTTTTCGATGTTCTCGGAAAGCACAAAATTCCTGTCCTTGTTCCGATTTCAAGGATACCTAACGGTTATAATGGCCTTTATGAACTTCTTAAAAATCATATGGATTTGCGTGTTATACTTACCGGTGTAGGTTATACCTCACTTCGCGATATTTATCCGTTGCTTTCAATTTTCCCGAATCTTTACATCAGTACATCGACATATAAAGCGTATGAAGGCGTAGAAGATACTGTAGAGCGTTTTGGTGCGGAAAGACTTATTTTTGGAAGTGGAATGCCGGATCTTTCCGGTGCAGCGTCTGTTGCGCTTATAACATACGCAAGAATCAGTAATGATGACAAGCAGAAGATTGCTTCCGGTAATCTTAAAAAGCTTTTGAGTGAGGTGAAATTCTGATGATGAAAGTTTGGGAAAATGTTAAATATGGACTTCCGATAGAAGGTGTCAGAATTATAGATGCACATGGACATTGCGGTGATTACAGTGAGTTTTATAATCCACGTAAAGGCTCTCCGGAAACAATAGTTAATCTTCTTGATAATCTTGGCGTTGAGTGTTGCATTCTTTCTCCCAATATTGGATTTAAAACTGATCATATCAGAGGGAATCTTATGATGGCGGATGCTGTTGCAAAATTTCCGGGAAGAATATACGGATATATTTGCCTTAATCCCATATACGGCGATGATATGGTATCGGAGATTAAAAAATATGAAAATAACCCCGGCTTCAAGGGACTCAAGTTTCATATAAGCATAAATAAAACACCGTTTTCTTCGCCCAAATATGCGCCTGCGTTTGAGTATGCAAATGAAATCGGTATGCCGATTTTGATGCATACATACGGTGCTGATGCTCTTGCATCACTTGCTCCTGCAGCGGATAAATATAAAAACATCAAATTCATTGCGGCTCACAGCGAGGTTGGAATCGAAACTCCCGAAAAAATTGCCGACGTTGTGAACTCTCGCGATAATTTTTATGTTGATACTGCTCTTGCGGGGGCATCAGAAGGAAGCATCGAAACACTTGTTAAGTATGTAGATAATAAGAAGATTCTTTACGGAACGGATATTGCATTCTATTCACCGAATTTCACATTCGGAAGAATTGTAATGGCGGATATTGATGACGAGGTAAAGCTTGATATACTTGGCAGAAATGCCGCAAAGTTGTTTAATCTTTAAACTGAATTGACTTATAAATAATCACGTC
>JAZSHZ010000272.1:0-1939 GCA_045533555.1 Eubacteriales bacterium | reverse complement strand
GATTGTCCAAAAGGGTGCAAGATTATTCAAACCGAACCCGAAGTAGTACGTTGGTACGTCGAGAGGTGAGGTTTGAACAAAACAAGCGGAAAACGCCTTGAAATTTGATGTTTCAAGGCGTTTTATATACCATGCTCCGTTTTTTGTAAATTGGTTTTGTGAAAATTTGAGGCAGAACGACACATAAATCGTTCCCTTTATATAAATTCTCCGCTTGTGTTCTTGTGCCTTTTTCGCCCGTCTTTGAGGTATGGAGTGGAAGTTATGAAAACTATTCTTCTATCTTTTTACCATTAGGAAGGACACATTCAACAATTTTCACAATTCCTGTCTTTTTGTCTGCATCCAAAGTCGCCCAAACGGTCCATCCTTTATTGTTCGCAGGCAGATCCGGGCGGTCTTTTTGATTTTCAAGACAATAGAAAAAGCGAAACCTGTCTTCTTTTTCGTGTCTTCCTACCCATAAATCCTTTATCTTTGTTTTCATATAATCCATTCCATACAAATCAATCATTTTCAACAAAGCTTTTGCATGTAAAACTTCATAATCCATCATTTCTTAACCTCCAAATAATTTATATAATTCTTCCATATCTTTTTCGGATAATGTTTTTTTAATACTCTCGGTAAATTTAATTCCTTCCTTAGTATAAACCGCCTTCATATTATCCGGGGTAACAATAGTGAACTCAGCTTGATGAGTTAGCATCTTCGCCAATTCCAAATCAGAACTTGATGGATTCATATCTCCTATATAGGGATGCGAATAACAATTCAATACTCCTCCATTATTTATCATATCGGTCAGTAAGTCTTCTGATATCGGTGTTCCTTTCATATCTCCCCGCAGGATATAATTTCTTCCGCCTATTGAAATTGATGCAAACTCAACCCCTTCCTGTCTTGCCAGTAGGCTTATGTCTTCAAAATTAGGAATATTTTTTGTTTCTATCCTATCTCCATATTTAGGTAATCGAGACACGTAATCTTTTATATAATCCGGCAAAGATTCAATCGGATAAGGTTTTGCAAGTTCGCTGATATTCTTTTCTGTTTCAATCAAAAAATCAGCTTTAGGAACGGAATTAAGTTCTAAAACAGCACCGTAGATATCATCGGTATATTTCGCAAAGTCTATTACATCATCCGCGTTTTCGGCAAATTCCGTGCCTGCTTTTATTGCACGCCTTGCATCACTTGCCGCATCAATTGCATTGGCTCCTATTCTTGCAAGCTTTGCCGTGTCTCCGACTTCTCCGACAAACGGAATAAGTCCGACCGCATCAAACAATGCGGACATATAATCTCCGCGAAGCAGGTCAACGGGAATTGATGCCATATCGGTGAATGTATCTACTCCCGGAATCAGACTTCCTGCCGAAAGCGCAAGGCTGACTCCGTCAAGTGCCTTTTGTCCTTCCTCGGAGCTTAACCATCCGTATCTTCCCGGTTCTGGAATATCGTATATCTTTTTCAGAGGAAGCTTCAAATCGTTCTCTGTATGCTTCTCCGTAATGTTCATTTGCGGTGAGAGATATGCTTGCAAAGTATCTCCCGCGCGGCGCGAGCTTCTCTCTCGCATTGCGGTGTTTACTCTTTGCTTTAGCTGTTCATTGTTTGAATAGTCCTCGCCGTAGAAGCCTTCGAGAAATGCTCTGTCTTCCTCATCGGTTATGTACCGTTTTCTTCCCGGGCTTTGAGGCTTGGTAAGGTTCTCTCTTTCCTGCATTGCCCATTGCATCATATTCTGCGAACGGCGGTTTTGCGGGGCTGTTTGCTTCTGCGGTTGGGGTTGCATTTGATTTGCCGCCCAGTTGAGCTTTTCGCCCGTACTTTCCTCGTGGAAGGCGTTCCGGAAGTCGTCGTAATCCTTTTTCGTGACGTTGTCGCCAACGATTTTCACAGGTGAGCCGTATGGGTACGAGGAGTAGGTTTCGTT
>JAZSHZ010000022.1:0-5563 GCA_045533555.1 Eubacteriales bacterium | reverse complement strand
GGTTTTGTTTAGCAATTGGAGCTTTTGCCAAGGCTCGTTTTTGACAGCGGCTCCAAGTGCTAAACCCACCGCGGGAAAGCTCCGAAAATAAAAATATTTTATTATGAAGGAGCGAAAAGAAAAATGAAAGAAATGGTTTTTTCAAAGAACAGAGTGTTCGAAACTGATTTTGCCGGCAGAAAGCTCGTTATCGAGACAGGCAAAATGGCAGGTCTTGCAAACGGTTCCTGCCTTGTTCGCTATGGTGAGACGGCAGTCCTCGTCACTGCAACGGCTTCCGAGAAGCCGCGCGCGGGAATCGATTTCTTCCCTCTCGCAGTTGACTTTGAAGAGCGCCTCTATGCAGTAGGTCGCATCCCGGGAAGCTTTATGCGTCGCGAGGGAAGACCGAGTGAGCGCGCTATCCTCACATCGCGTCTTATCGACCGTCCGATCCGTCCGCTTTTCCCGAAGGATCTCAGAAACGACGTTGCAGTATCTATCACGGTTCTCTCCGTTGACAATGACTGCGCACCCGAAATCGCAGGTATGGTCGGAACATCCATCGCGCTCTCTATCTCCGATATTCCGTGGAACGGCCCGATTGCAGGCGTTTCCATCGGCTATGTTGATGAGAAGTTCGTCGTCAACCCGACAAGCGCACAGCGCGAGAAATCAAGCCTCAACCTCACTGTTGCAGGTTCTGCAGAGAAGGTCGTCATGATCGAAGCAGGCGCAGACCAGATTGCTGATGACGTTATGTTCGATGCAATCATGCTTGCGCATGAGGAGATCAAGAAGGTTGTCGCATTCATTTCGGGCATCCAGGCTGAAATCGGCCTTCCGAAGTTTGAATATGAGCAGGTTCCGTTTAATAATGAGCTTTTCGAAGAGCTCAAGGCAAATATCCTCGATCGCGTCCGCGCAGGTATGGACACGGATGACAAGACAGTCCGCGACAAGCGCTTCAAGGAGCTTTCCGATGCTCTCATCGAAGAATACTCCGAGAAGTATCCGGATATCGAGCAGTTCCTCGGCGAATGCATCTATAAGCTTCAGAAGATAGTCGTCCGTCAGTGGCTCCTCGAGGGCAAGCGCGTTGACGGTCGTGCTCTTGATGAGGTCCGTCCGCTCGCTGCAGAAGTCGGCGTTCTCCCGAGAACACACGGAAGCGGTATGTTCACACGCGGTCAGACTCAGGTTCTCACGGTTGCAACTCTCGGAACGATCGCAGACCAGCAGAAGCTTGACACAATCTATGAAGAAGAATTCAAGAGATATATCCATCATTATAACTTCCCGTCCTACTCCGTCGGTGAGGCTCGTCCGAGCCGCGGTCCGGGCAGACGCGAAATCGGCCACGGTGCTCTCGCAGAGCGCGCTCTCGAGCCGGTTATCCCGAGCGAGGAAGAATTCCCCTATAGCATCCGCCTCGTTTCCGAGGTATTGAGCTCCAACGGTTCGACATCTCAGGGCTCTATCTGCGGTTCAACTCTCGCACTTATGGATGCAGGTGTTCCGATAAAGGCTCCCGTTGCAGGTATCTCCTGCGGTCTCGTAACAGACGAAGACAAGTGGCTCACATTTATCGATATCCAGGGCGTTGAAGACTTCTATGGCGACATGGACTTCAAGGTAGCAGGAACAAAAGCAGGTATCACGGCTATCCAGATGGACCTCAAGATTGACGGTCTCACACCGGAAATCATCCGCAGCGCTCTCACGATCACCCGCGATGCAAGATATCGCATTCTTGATGAGATCATGCTTCCGTGCATCGGCGCACCGCGTGCTGAGCTTTCTAAGTATGCACCGAAGATGCTCCATATGACAATTGATCCCGAAAAGATCCGCGACGTTATCGGTAAGGGCGGCAGCGTTATCCAGAAGATCGTTGCAGACACAGGAGCAAAGATCGATATCGATGATGACGGCAATGTCTATATCTCCGCTATCGACGGCGAAGCTTGCAAGAATGCAAAGAAGGTCATTGAGACAATCGTTCTCGATCCCGTTGTCGGCGAGCTTTACTACGGTAAGGTCGTCCGCGTTATTCCGATCGGCGCATTCGTTGAGATCGCTCCGGGTAAGGATGGAATGGTTCATATCTCCAAGCTTGAAAACCGCAGAGTCGAAAAGGTTGAGGATGTCCTCAATGTCGGCGATATGACATGGGTCAAGTTCATGGGCGTTGATGACAAGGGCAGAACAAACTTCTCGCGCAAGGATGCATATGCAGATCTTGCAAAGCGCGAAGCTGAGAAGAAGGAAGACTAATATCCGATGAATCCAAAACCGGCTTTGAATCATCAAAGCCGGTTTTTTGATTCCGACAAACAAAATTTCCGATATAACTTGAAAATATGTGGTAAATGATTGTATAATAAAAAGAAAACGGCGGAGGCTGTTATGGTACTTTATTCAAAAAGCGAAAAAGAGACGGAGAAGCTCGGCGAAGAAATTTCCAAAACACTTTGCGGCGGCGAGGTCATCGCGATGCGCGGAGGAATGGGGATGGGCAAAACCGCCTTTGTCCGCGGTCTTGCGCGCGGTCTCGGCGAGACTATGCGCGTAACGAGCCCGACCTACACGATCGTCAACGAATATGAGACGAATCCGCCCCTTTTCCATTTTGACCTCTATCGTCTCGGAAGTGTGGATGAGCTTTATGAAATAGGCTTTGAGGATTATCTTGCGCGAGGCGGAGTCTGCGTCATTGAATGGTCTGAGAATGCGGGCGATGAGGTGTCATTTACTCATATAATCGAAATAGAGCGCGACGGGGATGAACCTGATTTCCGCCGCATAACGGTTTCGGAGGTATAAAAAATGAAAATACTTGCGATAGAATCGTCTGCCAAGGCGGCGAGTGTCGCCATTGTTGAGGACGGAAAAATCCTTGGGGAGGCTTTTCTCAACTGCGGTCTGACCCATAGTGTGACGGTGATGCCGTCCGTCGAATGGCTTCTCGGAATGGCGAACCTCAAAATTTCCGATATAGACAGAATTGCGATAACGGAGGGGCCCGGCTCGTTTACGGGGCTTCGCATCGGCATGGCGGCAGTCAAAGGTCTTGCTTGGGCGTGCGATATCCCGTGCTGCGGAGTGTCAACACTTGAGTGCGCGGCAACAAGTGTGGCACATATGGACGGAATCATCTGCGCGGCAATGGATGCCCGCGCAAATCAGGTCTATAATGCATTATTTCTGGCGGATGAAGGAAAGCTTACGCGCATATCGGAAGACCGCGCGATAACCATCCCCGAGCTCCTCGAGGAGCTTGAGGAATATGAAAACGTCATCCTTGTCGGAGACGGAGCCTCGCTTCTCGATGAGAAGAGCAAAGGCGAATATACTCTCGCTCCCGAGCATATTAGATATCAGCGGGCGGTGTATGCCGCATATCTCGCAGAGAATGCAAAGGGTATCACGGCGCAGGAGCTTCGCCCCGAATACATAAGACTTCCGCAGGCAGAACGCGAAAGACTTGAAAGAATAAAGAATAAATAAGAAAGAGAGAATGAGAATTATGAAAATAGCATTGGGCGCAGACAGCGCAGGTTTTGCAATGAAAGAGAAGATCATAGCGCATCTCAATGAGCGCGGCTTTGAGACGGTCGATTGCGGCGCATTTGACAGCGCATCGAGCCATTATCCCGAATTTGCATATAAGGTAGCAACGGCGGTTTCCGAAAAGGAAGTTGATTTCGGAATCCTCGTCTGCGGAACGGGTATCGGAATGAGCATCGCGGCAAACAAGGTCAAGGGCATCCGCGCATCCGTTTGCTCCGAGCATTTCTCCGCGAAATACACAAGACTTCACAATGATGCAAATATCCTTTGCCTCGGTGCAAGAGTCATCGGAGAAGGTCTCGCAATCGAGCTTGTCGATATCTTCCTCGACACTGAAGCCGAGGGAGGACGTCACGCGGCGAGAGTCGATATGATCCGCGAGATCGAAGCAGGAACGTATAATATATAATGCAGAATGCAGAATTATAAAAGAAGCCTCTCCGTCAGGAGAGGCTTCTTTCGCTATATACGGACTGTTTCACCGCTTTTTATGCATATTGTTTCACCGTCAACAGCGAGCCATATGTCGATGTTCGTCGGGTTTTTGATTGTTTTTTCGTCTTCCGATATGCGGAGGGCGCGAAATGCCGAGACATAATCATAAAATTCAATGCAGGTTGCAGACCATACATCGGGGGAATTTCCGAGCTTTTCGGAGACTTCTTCAATAAGATTCCAATTTTGGTCGCGTTCAAATTCCGTGGAATGCCCCCAGATGCAGAGGAGCTCGCCTCCAATTTCGGATTCAAGAAACCGCTCCGTTGCCTCCTCCGATTTAAGGTGATGGCAGGTCGGGTGCCAATAGAGAAAATCCTCGGGAACAGAGAAATCGGGTGTGCTGACGGTCGTTCTCGAATATGCGATGCCGAGCGACTTTGCGACGGCAACAGCCTTGTCGGAGGTCTTTCCGTTGGGGTAGGACATACCGCGCACAGCTCTTCCCGAAAGACGCAAAAGCTCGCTAAGATCCTTTTCAATTTCCTCGCGGATTCCCGACTCCGAAAGCTCATCAAAGTTTGCGTGGGTAAACCCGTGGGCGGAAATTTCGTGGTTTCTGTAAATTTTTTTGACCTCATCCGCATCAACTCTTATATCGCGGTGGAGAAGCCCCGAGTTTATGTGAAACGTTCCGCGGATTCCGAAGCGGTCAAATATCTCAATGAGCCTTTCATCCTCGCGGTAGCCGTCATCGAAGCTCATCACGACGGCTTTGCGCTTGCCGCCGGGGTATCTGTCAAAAGCTATCATCGCGTGTCACATCCTTTGTTTTATAAGTATAGCATAAAAACTTAGCCGTTGCAATAAAAGTGAACTTATGATAAAATATATTGAATTAAGAAAAAAGGCAGGATAAAGAAATGCTTAAACCTGAAAACATAAAAAGAATTGTTATAAAAATCGGAACGTCAACGCTTACCCACAGAACGGGAAGGCTTGACCTTCGCCATCTGGAGACTCTTGCGCGAGTCCTTTCCGATATAAAGAATATGGGGCTTGACGTTACGCTCGTAACCTCGGGCGCAATCGGCGTCGGAATGTCAAAGCTCGGAATGACGGAAAGACCAAAGGAGCTTCGCTATAAGCAGGCGGCGGCATCCGTCGGTCAGTGCGAGCTTATGCACATATACGATAAATTCTTTCTCGACTATTCGCAGGTTGTCGGTCAGATTCTTATAACGAAGAGCGATATCGTCGAAGAAAACCGTCGCGAAAAGGTTGAGAATACGTTTGAAGCTCTCTTTGAGCTTGGTGCAATCCCGGTTGTAAACGAAAATGACACCACGGGTGTCGATGAAATTCTCTTTGGCGATAACGACACTCTTTCGGCAGAGGTTGCGGCGCTTGTGGGCGCAGATCTGCTCATCATCCTTTCGGATATAGACGGGCTCTATGATTCCGACCCGCGCGAAAATGAGGATGCAAAGCTCATCAGGCGAGTAACGGAGATAAATGATGAAATTCGCGCGCTTGCGGGCGGAGCGGGAACGAAGCTCGGAACGGGCGGAATGGT
>JAZSHZ010000041.1:0-8843 GCA_045533555.1 Eubacteriales bacterium | reverse complement strand
AAGAACCTTGCGCCGCTTTCGCTCGGTCAGCTCACAAACGGTATCACTGTTCTTGAAATGGCCGCCGCATATGCACCGTTTGCAAACGGTGGAACATATTATGAGCCGAGAACCTACACAAAGGTCCTTGACAACAACGGTGATGTTCTTCTCGAAAAGAAGCTTTCCCCCGTCACGGCGATGACGAAAAAGACAGCGACGTATATGAGCTATATGCTCCAGAATGTCGTCAAGAGCGGAACGGGAACCTATGCCCAGTTAAAGAACGGTGTTCCCGCCGCTGCAAAGACCGGAACATCAAACAACGACGAAGACCGTTGGTTTGTCGGTTATACACCATATTACGTCGGCGCGGTATGGTTCGGCTACGATCAGCCCAAATACATTTCAAAATCACTCTCCCCCGCACTAACAACATGGGAGAACGTTATGAACGCTATCCATAAGGATCTTCCCAAGAAATCCTTTGAAAAGAACGATGAATTCAAGCTTATAAACGTCTGCTCCTGCAGCGGTCTTCTTGCGACCGAAAACTGTAAGCTTGACCCGCGCGGAAGCCGCGTTGTCGCAGGTTATTTCCATAAGGATGACGTTCCGAGGAAGGCCTGCAACGTCCACGTCACTGCAGAAATCGACAAGACAACAAATATGCTTGCATCCGAATTCTGCCCCGCGGAAAACAGAGTAACCGTTGCAATGCTTGATATTACGCGCTCATTTGTCGCCTCGGGTGTTGTTGTCGGCGATGAGCAATATGTTCTCTATGACGCAGATCAGGCAGGAAAGACTCACTATCTGCCCGGTGTCGATAATCCGATGAATTCCGTTTGCACGGCGCATAGCTCCGCTCCTGTTCCCGAGCCTGCGCCCGAGGAACAGACGCCCGATGCACCGGCAGATTCCGAAACTGATGCTCCGACTGACGGAAGCGCGGAAATGCCCTCCGACAGCACGGACACAGAAACGGATACTCCATCAACCGATAACACACAGGGCGAAACAAATGAAGAAATCACGCCAGAGCAGACACCCACAGAATAAACATCCGGAGAAAATTATTAATTATGGAAAAACTTAAATTTTGCGTTCCGACGCTTTTCGGGCTTGAAGGTATAGCATCAAAAGAGCTTACGCATATGGGACTTTCAGACGTCAAGGCCGAAAACGGACGAGTTATGTTTTCGGGCACGATGTCAGACATGGCACTTGCAAATATATGGCTTCGGACGGGAGAAAGAGTTCTTCTTGTCCTCGGCTCATTCCCGGCAAAGACCTTCACAGAGCTTTTTGACGGAGTCAAGTCACTCCCCTGGGAAAATTTTATTCCGAAAGACGGTGCATTCCCCGTTAAGGGACACAGTCTCCACTCGGAACTGTTCTCAATTCCGGATTGTCAGAGTATTATTAAAAAGGCAGTTGTTGAGAGACTTAAATCAAAATATATGCTTTCCTGGTTCGAAGAGACAGGAAGCAAATATCAGATTCAGTTTTCCATCATGAATAACATCGCAACGCTCTATATAGACACAACAGGTGCAGGGCTTCACAAGCGCGGATATCGCGCGATTTCAGGTGCCGCTCCGTTACGCGAGACCCTCGCGGCGGCACTCGTTCAGCTCTCAAAATATCGCGGACGCGAATTTTTCTGCGATCCCTTCTGCGGTTCGGGAACGATTCTTATTGAAGCGGCAATGATCGCCGAGAACAGAGCTCCCGGTCTTCTTCGCCGTTTTGCGGCTGAAAGCTGGGATATTTCGCCAAAAAGCGATTGGCACTCTCACCGCGAGAGTGCGAAAACGAAGATGTTTTCGCGCGATTTTGAGCTTTGGGGCGGAGACATTGACCCTGCCGCAATTGACCTTGCCAAATCAAATGCAAAGAAAGCAGGTATCGAGAAATTCATAACATTTGAAAAAGCCGACGCCACACGCTTCAAACCCTTGCACGACAAAGGAATTCTCGTCACGAACCCACCTTACGGCGAAAGACTTCTTGAAAAACGCGAAGCAGAGCAAATTTACCGCAATTTCGGTTTTTCAATGAAGCATAACCCCGATTTCGACAGTTATATAATTACTTCTCACCCGGAATTTGAGCATTTTTACGGTAAAAGGGCCGCAAAACGCCGCAAATTATATAACGGTATGATAAAATGCGAGTTATATATGTACTATTAATTATTAACATTTTGTAAAAGAAAAGAATACAAGAGAATAAACGAGCTTTTGCGAGATAAAAAAAGAAAAGACATCGTTCTTTTCTTTTTTTGCCATTTAAATCGTTTTTATCTTATTTTTTCAAATTTTGTTAATTTGCGAAAAAATTGGGTATCATCTATTATATAGATATAACTTTTAGCACTCGGCGCCAGAGAGTGCTAACTGAATATGTAAAACAATTTAGGAGGATATAAATATGAAACTCAAACCCCTTGCAGACCGTGTTGTAATCAAGATGGTCGAAGCTGAAGAAACAACAAAGAGCGGCATCATCCTTACTGCTGCCGCACAGGAGAAGCCCCAGGTTGCAGAAGTTCTTGCAGTCGGCCCCGGTGGCAATGTTGACGGCAAGGATGTTGTTATGCACGTCAAGGTTGGCGACAAGGTTATCACAAGCAAATATTCGGGCACAGAAGTCAAGGTTGACGGCGAAGAGCTTATCATCGTCCGCCAGAATGATATTCTCGCAGTTGTCGAATAATCAAACAAAAAATCAATTTATTTAAAGGAAGGATTCAGTTATGTCCAAAGAAATTCTTTTTTCCGAAGATGCACGCCATGCTCTTGAGCGCGGCATCAATAAACTCGCAGATACCGTTAAGGTAACTCTCGGTCCGAAGGGCCGCAACGTCGTTCTCGACAAGAAGTTCGGTGCTCCGCTCATCACAAATGACGGTGTTACAATCGCTAAGGAAATCGAGCTCGATGATCCGTTTGAAAACATGGGTGCACAGCTCGTCAAGGAAGTTTCCACAAAGACGAACGACATCGCAGGTGACGGTACAACAACCGCTACCCTTCTCGCACAGGCTATCATCCGCGAAGGTATGAAGAATGTCACCGCAGGCGCTAACCCGATGATCATGCGCAACGGTATCAATGCTGCTGTTGCCGCTGCTGTTGCCGCAGTCAAGGCTGCATCACAGAAGGTCAACGGCTATGAGGATATCGCTCGCGTTGCAGCAGTTTCCTCCGCAAACGAGACGATCGGTCAGCTCATCGCTGATGCTATGGAAAAGGTTTCCGCTGACGGCGTTATCACTGTTGAGGAATCCAAGACCGCAGAGACATATAGCGAAATTGTTGAAGGTATGCAGTTTGACCGCGGATACATTTCTCCGTATATGGTAACCGACACAGACAAAATGGAAGCTGTCATTGACGATGCTTGCGTTCTTATCACAGACAAGAAGATTTCCAACATCCAGGAAATCCTCCCGCTTCTCGAGCAGATCGTTCAGGCAGGCAAGAAGCTCGTCATCGTTGCTGAAGACATCGAGGGCGAAGCTCTTGCAACTCTTCTCGTCAACAAGCTCCGCGGAACATTCACCTGCGTTGGTGTCAAGGCTCCCGGCTTTGGCGACAGACGCAAAGAAATGCTCAAGGATATCGCAATTCTCACCGGTGGTACGGTTGTTTCCGACGAGCTCGGTATGGACCTCAAGGAGACAACATTCGATATGCTCGGTCACGCACGTCAGATCAAGGTTCAGAAAGAGAACACAATCATCGTTGACGGTGCAGGCGATGCGGCTGAGATCAAGGCTCGCGTAGGCCAGATCCGCACACAGATCGAAGCTTCCACATCCGACTTTGACCGTGAAAAGCTTCAGGAGCGCCTTGCAAAGCTCTCCGGCGGTGTTGCTGTTATCAAGGTAGGCGCTGCAACTGAAGTTGAAATGAAGGAACAGAAGCTTCGCATCGAGGATGCTCTCAACGCAACCCGCGCAGCTGTCGAGGAAGGTATCGTTGCAGGTGGTGGCACCGTTTACGTCAACGCTATCTCCGCTGTTGAAAAGCTCATCTCCAAGACTGAGGGTGACGAGCGCACAGGTGTCCGCATCATTGCAAAGGCACTTGAAGAGCCGGTACGTCAGATTGCCGCAAATGCAGGTATTGACGGTTCCATCGTTCTTGACAAGATCAAGAACAGCCGCAGAACAGGCTATGGCTTCGATGCACTTTCAAACAAGTATTGCGATATGATCAAAGCAGGTATCGTTGATCCTGCTAAGGTTACACGCAGCGCACTTGAGAATGCTGCTTCCATCGCTTCTATGGTTCTCACAACAGAGAGCATCGTCGCAGAAAAGAAGGAGCCCGCAGCTGCACCGGCAATGCCCGGCGGTATGGGCGACGGTGGTATGGGAATGTACTAATCCCCTGCCATCAAACAACAAAAACATTAAAGGACTTGCGAAAACCTCGCAAGTCCTTTTTTATGCCCTATATGTAACAAAGAAGTCTTGACTTGGAGCCAGAAAAATACTAATATTTTAAGTTAGGAAGGTGAATTATATGATATTGAATTCAGAGCATTTAAAATCCATAACAACAGGTGCATCGAAGATAGATTATGAAGACGGAAAATTCCGTTTTTTCAGATTTACCGACGAAGAGGCAGAGATATTAAATCACCCCTATGTTAGCTCTCCTGCCGGAATAGAGCTTAAGTTCAAAACTGACGGCAGTGTATTGAAACTGAAAGTTTTCGTACAGAAATCCATTGATATAAGAAGCTATTTTTCGTTTGATATTTTTGTCAACAACGTTCTTGAAGGCACAATTCAGAACCTTAGCGATGAAGAATGCATCGGAGATTACGCAAATGCCAATTATCCTTTGGGCAGTTTCGGCAAGGAATTTGAATTAAAAAGCGGAGACAAGGAAATAAAGATACTTTTTCCTCACTCTGTAACTGCTTATATTGAAGAAATCGAAATCGTTGATGCAACGTATATCTCCCCCATAAAAAAAGAGAAAACAATTTTGTTATACGGTGATTCCATAACGCAAGGGTTCGACTCGCTTCACCCGTCAAAAACCTATGCTTCAAGGCTCGCAGAAGCACTTGATGCGGATATGATTAACAAAGCAGTCGGCGGTATCACCTTCAAACCTGAACTTGTCGAAATACCGAGCGAAATTAAACCCGATTATATTGTTGTCGCTTATGGTACGAACGATTGGAATGCAGTAGATTTGGAAGCTTTACAAAAAAACGCTAAGGGCTTCCTGGATGGCATTGAGAAAAATTATTCCGGAATTCCAACATTCGTCATAACTCCGTTATGGCGCCCCGACTGGCGCGAGATTAAGAAATGCGGCGAGTTTTTTAATGTTGAAAACTCAATAAAGGAAATCTTCGGAAACCGCGAAAACATAACGGTAATTTCGGGTTTTGAATTGATTCCTCACGATGAAAGCATTTTCGGAGATTTGATTTTGCATCCTAATGAAAAAGGCTTTGAGCACTATACAGAAAACTTATTGAAATATATCTTAAAATAGCAAAATGCTCCGACACCTCTGTCGGAGCATTTGTTATGACTTGATTTTATTTCCACGCCGTTCCGCTTTCGCTTTTTTTATCGCGCGTCATAAGGTTATATAGCGCTTTTTTCGGGTCCGCACCCTCAAAGAGCATCTTATGGACCTCAGAAGTTATCGGCATTTCAACGCCGACTTTATTCGCAAGCTGCATTGCAGACTGAGTTGCATAATAGCCTTCGACGACTGCCCCGATTTTTTCAATTGCCTTATCTGTCGGAACGCCTTCGCCGATAAGTATTCCCGCACGGCGGTTTCTCGAATGCATGGACATACAAGTAACTATGAGGTCACCGAGACCTGCAAGCCCCGCAAAGGTTTCTTCTTTTCCGCCAAGCGCAGCACCGAGGCGAACCATCTCCGCAAGACCGCGTGTCATAAGCGCGGCTTTGGAGTTATCTCCGAGCCCGAGACCATCGCATATGCCTGCCGCAAGAGCCATAACATTTTTCAAAGCGGCGCCGAGCTCAACGCCGACGATATCATCGGTTATATATACCCGGAAATTCTCGTTCATAAAAACATCCTGAACGATCTCGGCAGCCTTTTTCGAACGTGATGTCGCAATTATTGCGGTGGGAACCCCTCTTCCGACTTCCTCCGCATGCGAAGGTCCGGAAAGAACAACGATATCACAATTTGCCGATATTTCTTCCTCTATTATCTCAGAAAGACGCTTCGACGTCTCTTTTTCGATTCCCTTTGCAACATTGACGATTATCTGATTATCCGAAATGAATTCGGAAAGCTTTCTTGCAGTCGCTCTCACTGCGAAGGACGGAACTGCCATAACAACAATTTCCGCATTCTTTGCCAGACTCAGATCCATTGTACATTGGAGATTATCCGGAAAAAGCACTCCCGGAAGAAATGCGCGATTTTCGCGGTCATTGCGAAGATGCTCATATTCTTTTTCTTCGAAAGACCACAAAAGAACATCGTTATCTTTTTTTGCAAGCATGACGGCGAGAGCAGTTCCCCAACCGCCGCTTCCGATTACCGAAATTTTCATTGTTACCTCCGAAAACTATTTCTTCTTGAAACTGAGTTTATTTTCAGTTCCTGAAACAAGCCTCTTTATATTAGCTCTGTGAAGCACCGTTACAAACACAGCAACGAATATCCCGAAGCATAAATAGCACGCAAATTCAGGCTTTCCCCACCAGAACGCCGCAAACTGGAAAGGAGCAGTGCACACCGCAATTATCGATCCGAGAGAAACATATTTTGATATCGCAACGACAATTACGAAGACAACAACCGCAATAAGCGAAATTCTCCAATCGATGCAGCATGCGACCGTCGCGGTCGAAAGGACTCCCTTGCCGCCCTTGAAACCGAAGAAAATCGGATATGCATGGCCGAGGATGCAGGCAACTCCGGCGAGAACCTGCGCGAGAGCTATATCATCATCACCTATTATCGGCTTTACAAGAAGCATCGGGATGACATTTTTCACTATATCTCCGAGTATGACAAACACGGCTTTTGATGCGCCCATAACGCGAAGCGCATTCGTCGTTCCCGCGTTTCCGCTTCCGAATTCCCTTATATCCCTTTTCATCGTCAGCTTTGATACGATGATTGCGGAATTGAGACTTCCGAAAAGATACGCGATAACAACAGATATAATATATCTCAAAGCAATATTCATATTAGCCGTTCTCTCCCTTTTGTCTTATGACGACGCGTATCGGAGTTCCTTCAAATCCGAAGACCTCGCGAAGCTTGTTTTCAAGATATCTCTGATATGAGAAATGGAAAAGCTTTGCTTCATTGCAGAAGAACACGAAATTCGGCGGGCAGACACCCGTCTGAGTGATATAATATACCTTGAGTCTCTTGCCTCTGTCCGTCGGCGGCTGAACGCGCGCAACCGCATCAGCAAGGACGTTATTGAGCATACCCGTCGTTATTCGCTTGCAGCTTTCATCATAGACCTTATTTATAAGTTCAAAAAGCTTTCCGACGCGCTGACCCGTCTTTGCCGAGATAAAAAGGATCGGAGCATAAGGCATATATGCAAGATCTTTTCTTATCTGCTCTTCCTGCTTTCTGAGAGTCTTATCGTCCTTATCAACGAGATCCCATTTATTTACGACGATTATGCATGCCTTACCTGCGTCGTGAGCAATTCCGGCAACCTTCGTGTCCTGCTCGGTGACACCTTCCTGCGCATCGATCATTATAAGGCAGACATTACTTCGCTCAACGGCAAGGGATGCGCGAAGAACGGAGAATTTTTCTATATCGTCATTTACCTTTGACTTTTTGCGAATGCCTGCAGTGTCTATAAACGTATATTTTCCGAATTCGTTTTCAAAATACGAATCAACAGCATCGCGAGTCGTTCCCGCAACGTCGCTGACAATGACACGTTCCTGACCGAGAATCTTGTTCGTAAGCGAGGATTTGCCGACATTGGGTTTACCGATGAGCGCAACCTTTATGGAATCATCCTCTTCGACCTCATCCGCATCCTCGGGGAAAAACTCGAGGCAACGGTCAAGAAGCTCGCCTGTCCCGTGTCCGTGCACCGAAGAAATAGCAATAGGCTCGCCGAGACCGAGATTATAGAACTCATAAAATTCAGCAGGCGGCTCTCCGAGCGAGTCTGCCTTGTTTACCGCGAGAACTATCGGCTTATTCGAGCGCTGAAGCATATTTGCAACATCCTCGTCAGCCGCAGTCATTCCTGTTCTTATATCCGTCATAAAGATAATGACATCAGCATTCTGAATCGCAATTTCAGCCTGATCACGCATAAAGCGAAGAATTTCGCTGTCTGTCTGCGGTTCTATTCCGCCGGTATCGACAAGAGTGAAGCACCTTCCGCTCCATTCGCAATCGGCATAGAGTCTGTCACGCGTGACACCCGGAGTATCCTCCACGATGGACATTCTCTGCCCTATCAGTTTATTAAAAAGCATGGATTTGCCGACATTCGGTCTGCCGACAATCGCTACAACAGGCTTAGCCACTTTTACATACCTCCAATCTCCGAGCCGAGCATAGCAGAGAGAAGCGCATCTCCGTCATTCGGAACGGCAACAATCTTTACTCCAAGCTCGCGCTCAACATCCTCGACGCTTACATCATCGAGAAATACGGTTTCACCGTGGCGAAGCATAACATCGGGAATCAAAAGTCGCTTTGCCAGCTTCTTTCCGCGAAGGGATTTTATCATATCCCCTCCCGTAACAAGACCTGCGACATCAACAGTTTCTCCGAAGAGCTCATTCTTCACGGCATAAACCTCTGCCATATTTATAAAGTCGGAGGCCAAGCGGTCTT
>JAZSHZ010000103.1:0-10781 GCA_045533555.1 Eubacteriales bacterium | reverse complement strand
CAGAGTGAGAGGATTCGAACAGGACGGCGCACCGCAGTGCGCAAAAAGGCTGCCGGTGGCAGGCTTTTTAGTCCGCGGGTAGAAGAGCCTCACTCTCCGCCAAAGCGAAAACGCACCATCCGAAGGTTGGTGCGTTTTTGGTTTGCGGTAAAACAGAGTGAGAGGATTCGAACAGGACGGCGCACCGCAGTGCGCAAAAAGGCTGCCGGTGGCAGGCTTTTTAGTCCGCGGGTAGAAGAGCCTCACTCTCCGCCAAAGCGAAAACGCACAAGATATTGTGTGTTTTTTTGCTTGTGCACTTTATTTTGTATATCTGCGGTGAATGGGTACAGGTTGGGTACAATTGACAGAGAAAGTGAGCTTTGATGCCGCGAAGCTTGGAGAGGATGCATTTGGATATTTTCTTAAAAACGCGCTTTTTGAGGCGGGCGAAGAAGGAATCGGAAGCTCGGTCAATTTCATTGCGGCAGATTTTGCCGGGAAGATCGTTGACAATCTTGATTTATTCCGCAGTCTTGTCCGAAGCGATATGACGGTTGCAGAGAGATTTGTCGAAAGTGTCAAGGACTTTATAACAAAAGTCAAAAGCACCTTCTCAAAAGATAAGTCGAAGATGGACACGGCGGCACTTGAGAAATACGGCGCGACGGTGTCAGAGCTTGAAACGGCGGTCAAGACGTATGAGGAAATGATAGAAACGACACAAGCTGCAGTTTCAAGCGGACAGTTTAATATAGAAAACACCGCCGAGACAGAGCAGGGCGGTGGTGTGGAAGATTCCGGTATTATGTTTAGTAAAAAACGCATAGAAACGTTAACTGAAAATGATGTAAGAAATCTTTTGGAAAGTTCGGTTTACGGAGAGTTTGCCAATCGAAGCTATATCCCTTTAAGAAGAAATACTCCTCAAGTTTTAATCGATGCAATAAAACAACACTCAAATGGATCTGTTGAAGTTGCGGATTTACCGATTGCCATGAATGTTGAAAAAGCTGTTCAAGCACTTGAAGAAGAAGCTTTTGATGAAAAAAACAGATCTCATGGAATCAGTGTTGATGGAATGATTGAAATCATAAAAGGAATGGACGATCCTGCATATATTATTTTGCAGAAAAACGGCAGATATGTTGAGGTTGTCAGATATTATGATGGTAAGAGCCACAGTGCATGGGCGGTTCTGGATTTTAGTGAATTTCATCACGAACAATATTTAAATGGATATCCTGCCGGAAATTACAATATTCTTGTGACAACCTTTAACCCGGATGACTTAGCTGATTACATGAAAACAAATGTTGAAGAAATTGTTTATGATAAAAAAATGAAGGAATCCCTGCAAAGCGGATCCGGGAGTCTTTTCCCTTCACATTTAAACAGTTCACCCTTCTATAACAGTATACCCGAAACATCCGGAAAAAGCAACCCCCAAAATTCGGAAAAGACAAGCGAGGTTGATGCCGGGCGCGGAGAGTCGGATGCAAAAAAACAGTATTCGATGAAGAAGGGGGCTGCAGTTGCAGAGCCGGAGGCTGAGGCGAAGAGCGGGAACGTGGAAATAGAAAACACCGCCGGTGCTCTTGCAATTGCAAAGAATAATGAGTATAATTATAATACAAACTATGCTTTGAAGAAGCCTTACTGGAAACCGGATTTATCAAAATATCAGTTAAATAAATTGATGATGAAGATAAAAACCGATATAAGAACAAGCGAGAACAGTTTGACAGATAAGGCAAACTGGCTGTTTACAGATATTGAAGGAATGCCTGTCTTTGCAATTTACAGCACAGAGAATGTTGATAATCCGACTTTGTTGTATGAATCAAAGGGAGCAAAGGCAGAGCGAGAGAAAACATACTTAATTAATTTTATGGAGGAATTAAAAAATGGAGAAAATTCTGACATCAAATCAAGTGCTTTTGTTGCAGTATCTATTGGCAGTTGGATGCAGCAGGGCGCAAGTAATCAGAATAGTGTACGAGGTTTGGGAAGAGGACGAAGTAATTCAAATGCTGGAGTTTTGCCGGGACAATCCAAAGGCAAGCCCTCAAGAGCTTTTATCAATGTCCTTGAAAATCTCACCACCGGAGAACGAGGAAGAGGAAGAATAAACAATAAAGTCGAAGAGGCAGTGGATGCGGGTGATGCATCCACCGCCTCTTCTGCATCTTCGGGGAAAAGTAAACAGTATTCGATGAAGAAGAGTGTTGCAGTTGCAGAGCCGAAGACTGAGGCGAAGAGCGGGAACGTGGGAATAGAAAACACCGCCGGTGAGAACATGGGCGGTGTTAGAAGGTATTCTTTAAAGAGTGATGCTCGCCAAAATGTGGAGAAAGCGATTACTCAAAAGGGGTATAATGGCGAAATTGAACTGACAACAGGCAGCCCACCGATTTTGACATCACAAAAAGGTACAAAAAACTATCCGTTGGTAATGAATGCATCACATATTCGTGAAAATATCCTTACAGAAAAAGAAGCTCGAGCGCTGGGATTAAAAGTCAACAAGAACATTCACTATCATGGACTCGGAAAAGAAAAATTTTTGAATATAATTGAGGATTTGGACAATGTCACGGAAGCTTATCGTGGAACAAGAAACGCAGACAAACCTGAACGAAGAGAGAACTATTTTCTTCTGATATCAAAATATACAGATGAAGCAGGAAATGTAATAAACGTACCAATATATATCGATGAAAAGGCACAAGTGAACAATGTTTTTATCGATGTAAATAAAGTTGCGACTGTTTTTGGACGAGAAGAATTGAAGGTATACATTAAAGAACAGATTGCTAAAGGAAATCTTGTGAGGATAAAAAACAGAAGCATCAATGCCAGTGAAGGGTCGTCGCCATTTAACGACCATTATAGCAAAGATGCTTCTATTAATAGTATACCCGATTTAACCGAAAAAAGCAACCCCCAAAATTCGGAAAAGAAAAACACGGACAATCTGGGGCGCGAGCTCTCGGATGGACAGGCAGAGTATTTCAAAGATAGCAAGGCCCGGGACAAGGACGGAAATTTGCTTGTTATGTACCATCAGACAGGGGAAGATTTCAGCGTATTTGAAACGGAGAGGAAGGGCGCAGGTTCAAGCGACGATCAAACTCCATTCGGGATATTCATGAAAACATCTGATAAGGATATTGGATTGAGGGGAAAGAAGCAAATGCCACTGTATGCTAATATAATAAATCCGTTGAGAGTGGAATCAAGAGCGGAACTATCGAAGAAGCTTCGGGAAATTTCTCCTGAATTTAAGCAAATAGAAAACGATCTTATCGAGCTCAATAAAAGTTACAAACAAAAAACGGATAAAGCAGCAGAAGATATAGAAAAGTATCTTATTGAATGGAGAAAAAGGAACCCGGATGCCAAGAGGCGTGATATATATAATGATGCCGTATTCAATAGGTTATCAGAGATAGAGGATGCAACTATTGAAGAATGGGAAATAAAAGAGGCAGAGCAGTCCGTTTCATCGGACACATCCCTACCTACCAATAGTATACCCGATTCTTCCGAAAAAGCAACCCCCAATTTTCGGAAAAGACAAGTGAGGGTAATACAGGGAGTGAAGAGGTAGATGCAAATAAACAGTATTCGATGAAGAAGGGTGCTGCAGGTGCGGAGCCGAAGACTGAGGCGAAGAGCGGGAACGTGGAAATAGAAAACACCGCAAGCGGTTCACCTCATTCTCAAGGGGAAGGCTCGGATAAATCGTCTGTTGCGCTGAAAGAAAAAGAGGTGTATAATCAAGATGATACAGAAGGCAGCGAGATGGATATTGGGCACAACAGCGAAGAGCATAACATAGCGATGAAAGACGACAACCCATATGCATTGACAGAAAACGAGCAATGGAATGGACAGTGCATTGCCGAAGCTTCCGGCATATCAAGGTACGGTATATAGAACGCTGGGATTTGATGATTTTGGTGGTAAAGAGGCTATGGATGAGTTTGTGGCGCAGCACCGAATAGGTGACGTAATTTGCTATGGTGCATATTCGTCAAGCTCCAGAGTTTCAGACGGGCATGTTATTGACGGAGAATATGTTGTAACGCTGGTTATTGAAAGTATTACAGGGCGAAACTTGGAAGGGATTGGAAATAACAGCGAGCAAGAGGTGTTATTTGGCAGATTTGCTGATTTTGCCACTACAAATATAACTACAGACAAAGCTGGACATGCGGTTATTCACTTGAAGGAGGTGTTTGATGATGGCGGTATTCAGCAAAGAACAGTGGGACGATATAATCGACGGAATAAAACGGAGCAACAGGGAACTTCCGTTGAGACCTCTGAAATTGAGGTGCAACGAGTGCAAGAAAAGAATTCGGAGTATAGAAGCGGTAATGTGCGAAGTATACCCGAACGGAATACCGAAGAAACTTCGCATAAACGAACAGGAGTGTCCGGAGTTTCAACCGTTAGAGTGAGTGCTACACAACTGAATAATAACGAAGAGGCAGTGGATGCGGGTGATGCATCCACCGCCTCTTCTGCATCTTCGGGGAAAAGTAAACAGTATTCGATGAAGAAGAGTGTTGCAGTTGCGGAGCCGGATGAGGGAGATTCCGCGACTGAACCGGAGAAAAGCGAATCTGATGAAGAGGCGTTCAGAAGGGCCTTTGGAGATTGGGCGTATCTCTTACTTCTTGACCTCGCAATGCTCGTTATACTATTTTCGGTAACTGTCCTTAAAAGTACACAGCATTGGAATAGTCTTTTTTAGCTATATTTGTCCTTGCAGAACAAGTGATATTTACTTCGTAAGTGATATTGCACTTTGTGCAGTCATATTCGCCTATGGCGAACTAAAGAAACAAATATAATATAACCGAAACCGGAGATTTCAATATCACTTTTGATTTATCAAAAATATCACTCCGTCGAAGATGGAATATCACTAAAATATTTGCATCATTATCATTTTGTGTTTGAAGAAATAGAATAGTAATAAACGAAAAATAAGCACATTTATGATATTACAAAGTAGGTAATGCCATTGAAAAATTTTCAATTTGTGCTATAATAATTTTGGAGTAATTTGTGTATGAACCATAAATTATGATTGAAATTTGGTTTTTGTTGTAGCTTCAATTTCCAAAAATAAAGAAAATGAGGTAAATTTGAATGAAAAAAATATTTGGTTTGATTTTTGCTGTTCTTTTCTGCTTATCGGGATGCTTTTCGGCTTCAGTTGGAAATAATTCCGATATAATGAACAGCTATCAGAAAGATGATGCTCCGCTGCAAGTTGCAAAAACCGATGACTTCTGGGCAATGCTTTTTGGCGCTTACGGAAACCACGATTATTCAATTCGGATCGGCAAAACTCCTGATTCCCTTGAAGAAGTATATACGGTAAGTGATGTCAATATTTGGTATTTTAAGGCAGATGGTAATGCCGTAGTATGGTGTGAGCAGACGGATAAGGATAATATTTTTAAAGTTTACACCGATGATTCCGGAAAAGTTGAAACTTTTTTCAAAACAACAAAAGAACCTGATTATCAGACTATGAATGTCGGTGTTTATAACAATAAAGCTTATTATTGTTATGTAGATTATAAAAACAAAGAAGTGTCGGTTCTTGCTTATGATATTATTTCAAAAGAGACGAACACGGTTCACAAAGTTCCTTTTGTTGAAGAAAGTCAGCCCTATTCAATCAATATTGAAAAAGAATATTTGAGCTTCACTTGCTCGGATAAGATTGAAGTTTTGAATTTAAATGAAAATGTAATCTCATTTGAAGCTTCGCTTTCAGACGATATAAAATATGTATTTACTGCATCTTATGATAAATACAATGATACCTGCGCTGTATATTATGCTGATGAGGACAGCGAAGATATAGGAGTAATAAAATCCGGAGAAAAACAAATTTTGTCTGTTTATACTTTCTCGGAAAACTATTATGCATTTAAGGAGAAGGTTGAATGCAATAATGGACATATATATTGGATAAGACAGGCCAATGTGTCCGGAATGCTAGCTGACAATTATTGTTTTATCGATTATAACTATATCGATCATAAACCGAATGAAATGGAACGGACATTTGCTTTCCTTCGTGATGAAAGTGATATTTATTTGCTTCGCTATAATTCGACAAAATTCATGTATATAAATTTGTGTAAATACTGAATTGTAAGATAGATTGCTTCAAAAATGGCTATATTAAAAAATTTGTGTTTGCTCAAGAATTGTGTTATAATATAAAAATTACTGATGAAAACTAAGGAGAAATAATATGACCGGAAAACAGAGAGCATATCTCAGAAGCCTTGCAAACGGTATTGATGCAAAATACCAGATAGGTAAAGATGGAATTGACGAAGAAACAATAAAAATGGTTGACCTTGCGCTCGAAGCAAACGAAATTATCAAGATCAAGGTGTTGGAAAACGCATTGCTTGATGTCCGCTTTTGCTGCGATGAGATTTGCGAAGCGACGGGTGCTTTTCCCGTTCAGTGCATAGGTAATAAATTTGTCATATACCGTGAATCTAAAAAGAATAAGACAATAAATATTCCCAAAAAATAAAATCGGAACGGTGAAACAGGATGAAGGACGCTAAAAGGCAGGACGCAAGAAGGTCGATGATGCTGAATGAACCTATTTCAAAGGTCATCCCCAAAATGGCAATTCCGACAATTGTTGCGTTCCTTATAAATTCAATATATTCACTTGCGGATACATATTTTGTCAGCTCGCTCGGCACTAATGCAACGGCGGCGGTAAGCGTCAATTCATCGCTCGATCAGCTCATAATGATGTGCGGTTCGATGCTTGCTCTCGGCGCAAACAGCTATATTGCAAGACTTCTCGGAAAAGGAGAAGACAAGAAAGCAAGTAATGTTCTTTCGACATCATTCTTCTCTGCTTTTGCGATAGGGCTCATTCTTATGTTATTCGGAATAACGTTTATGACGCCGATGGTGCGCTTTCTTGGTGCAACGCCGACCTGTGAGCAATATTCGATAGATTATGCAACGTATGTTTTGTTCGCGGCTCCGTTTATGGCATCAAGCTTTGTTATGAATCAGTGTCTTCGCTCTGAGGGAAGCGCGATGCTGTCCATGGTTGGAATGGGCTTCGGCGGAGTATTGAATTGCATACTCGACCCGATATTCATTTTTGGGTTGGATATGGGTGTCGCGGGTGCATCGCTTGCTACGGCGATTTCCAAATTAGTCAGTTTTTCGATACTTCTTTTCCCGTATATAACGAGAAAGAGTATGCTGCACCTCTCAATCAGAAATTTCAAACCGACAAAAGACATTATCTATGAAGTAATCAGTGTCGGTTCGTCTTCGATGTTCAGAAGCGGGCTTGCGGTTGTTGCAAGTATTATGCTCAATGACATTGCGGGGAATATTTCGGATTCTGTCCTTGCGGGTATCGGTGTTTGCACGAAAATAATGATGTTCCCGTTCAGTATTATCCTCGGCTTCGGAAGCGGTTTTCAGCCCGTTGCCGGCTTTAACTGGGGAGCGAAACGGTATGACCGTGTCAAAGAAAGCTATAAGTTTTCGTCTGCTGCAGCGCTTATCGGCGCGGGCGTAATGGCGATTTTGCTGGCGGTATTTTCTGATCAGCTGATAGTTCTCTTTGCGGGAACGGATATGGAAATGCGCGAAATAGGCTCATTCTGCATCAGATTGCAGTGTATTGCATTGCCGATACATGCATGGGTAGCTGTTGTCAATATGCTTTGCAACAGCCTTGGAAACGCAGGTGGAGCGTTCTTGCTTGCAACCGCGCGTCAGGGAAGCTGCTTTATCCCATTCCTTTATCCGTTGGCACATTTTTGGGGAGCATACGGAGTATCGTCCGCGCAGGCGGTTGCAGATGTTCTTTCGCTTGCGATTGCGATACCGATAATGATCTACATGATGAAAAAAATAAAGAGGACAGAATCTGCCTTTCTGAAAGAGAAAGAGCTTTCTGCATAAATAATGCAGAAAGCTCTTTTTAGTCGTCTTTTTTAGGTAATTCCGCAACGTTCTCATAAGGGTTTTCGCCGGGAGCAGCGCCGTATTTTGCGCGGGGTGAAGCAATCTTTGCTCTCGGTTGCATGCGCGAAATTTCATCTGAAGTCAAGGTGGGGTACTTGAACCTACCGTTTTCAGGTTGCGGTTTTTGAACAGGTGTATAATTGAGTGCCTTATATATCATTGCGTGGTATTCGGGATGCTCACGATAGGCCATAATAAGCTGCTTTTCAACATCCGTGAGTTCAAAAACCTCCGGTATTTCTATGCTGTCCAACAGAGTGGCGACAGTGGTTTCAAGAACTTCCGAAATGGCATCGAGTTGTTTTTTATCCATATTGCGGAATTTGCCGTTTTCGTAATTGCGAACTTTTTCGAGAACAACACCAAGTTTTTTTGCAAACGTTATTTCGTTGATTCCAAGCTCAAGTCTGCGAAGCTTTATATTTGCACCGAGAGCAGCAGCTTTTTTATGAATATCCGGATCATTCTCATCGAAAATCATAGAGTTATTATTCCAACCAACAAACTCCGTCACATGAAGCTTGAAGAGATCTGCGAGCGCCTCAATGCTTGTAAGAGGAATGTTTGTGATAATACCTCTCTCATATTTATAAATATTCTGGGGCGTTGTCTTGAGAGCTTCGGCAAGATCGTCCTGCGTAATGCCGAGAGTCTCTCTGTAGTATCTGATTTTTTCGCCGATCGTCATCAATTAACACCACCTTTGATTAAATATTATTCTATCATAAATTGAATTTCTTTTCAAGAAATAAATGTTGTGTCAATATATGGAAAAGGGTATTGACAAATACAGAAAATAATGGTAAACTATATCTAACTTGAAAAGTTAAAAATAATAAATCAACGTTATTCGGAGAGCGATTGTCTTGGATGCAACAAAGTTGAATGAAGCAATCGATAAAAGCGGACTGACTCGCAGGGAGATTGCAAAAGAACTGGGACTTTCGGAAACCACTTTTGCCAGAAAAATGCGAACGCAAAGCTTTGGCATTGTTGAAGCGGAGGTTATGATCGAGCTTTTGTCAATTGAAAATCCATATGAGGTATTTTTCGGCAAATAAATAAAGCTCAGGGAAAAATGGAATATAGAATATTCAAAGAAAAGCTTACCGGCGAAAGTGATGTTCAATATTTTGCATATGGTATTGAAGTCATTAAATCAGGAATAATTGAGCGCCGTATATCGGATATCACTTGTTCGTATCCGAAGATCAAAAAATTATGTTCGCTTTGCAATCAACTTGAGGTCTCTCCGTTGCATATAGATGATGTCATAGAGGATTTTCTTTGTGATCGTTCTTAAATAAAAATTTTTAAATGCCTGTTCTTTTGGACAGGTATTTTTATTTTCTGATTTTTATAAGAAGAGCCCTTCCTTTGAGAACAGCGACTTCGGCGACTTTACCGGGGATAACCTCATTGCTGATGCCGTATTGATATTCAGGAGTGATAACGCTATCTTCAAGCGGGAATTTTGCGTTTCTCTCATAAATACCGCCGCAATTGCCGTCAATATTCAAAAGTGAGAAATAAGAAAAGCTTTCGTCAATATATTGAGAATTTGAGTCAACGATAACCATCTCGGAGAAATCGTCAATAATTTTTCCTGAAAAACCTTTCGAATGGAGCATAAGAAGAATAGAGACATTTCCGAGTGTATGGTCAAGTCGTGCGCCGCAAACACCGATAAGAATAAAATCGCGAAAACCGCGGGATATCGCTTCTTTAACCGCAAAAACAGTATCTGTATCGTCCTTTTCGCGGGGGAGATGGATTGTCTCAATATCTGTCTTGGGAGTTGGATGTGAGTCGAAATCGCCGACGATCAGATCGGGATGAAAACCGAGAGCTTGCTCGTGGAAAAGGCCGCTATCGCAGAAGATAAAGAAATCGTCGTTGCTGAGATAACTTTTGACAGTATCATATTTTTCAATGGCGGCGCCGCCGACAATAACACATCTTTTCATCTTGATAATTCCTTTGTGAATTTACCCGCAACAACGCAGATAATTATTGTGAAAAACATATCGGGAAGAGTGCTTCCGATGATGATATCAAAGCGCATAAGAATCCGGTATGCAATAAAACCGATAAACCAGACAGTGAAGTTGAGGATATCAAATGCTTTGCATTCCGAATCATTATTCAATATAAAATAATCGGCTATCTGAATTGCGATCATCGGCGTAAAAACTGAGCCGATAAAGTATAGAAAATCCGTTATATCATGAAGTGGCAGGAATATTGCACCGAGACTGCCGAGAATAACACTTCCGATCGCAACCCACTTTCCGCTGATTTTCTTTGAAAGACTCTCGCTCGATACTCCTGCGGAATATGCATCGAGAAAAGTCGTCGTAACGGTTGAAAAAACGATGATAATAAGTGAAGCTGTGCCGAATCCCATTGATACAAAAAGCTTCGCAATATCGCTCTCTTCCGTTATAATTGCCGCACCCATGCCAATTAAATACATCCAGCAGCTGACAATGCCATAGACAGTAACACTTACGGCTGTTGCGGCAACGGGGCGTTTGCTTTCTCTTGTATAATCGCTTATCAGAGGAAGCCAGGAAATCGGCATAGCGGCAGAAAGTTCAACTGCTGCTCCAAAACTTATAGCATCCGAAGGCAGAAGAGAAGCTCCCGTGTTTCTGAATAAAACAACGCTGAGAGCCAATGTCAGCAAAAACAGAGCTGTCATTGCAACGGTGTTCAGCTTGCCGAGGTTCTTGACGCCTATA
>JAZSHZ010000061.1:0-9135 GCA_045533555.1 Eubacteriales bacterium | reverse complement strand
AGTAAGAAACACACTCACTCCGACGATTGAGTTTGATACATACAGCGCAACGGAGACGGCGGCAGCTGCAACGGCTGAGGGAATCCGACTCAATGCAGGGGATAACTATGTCGTTATGGCGGTTGACATTGACGGCGGCTTTACCGACGCGATGAACGCTGCGGGAACGGCAATCGCTGACGGAACTCTCTATTATGTCAGACTTCAGAGCCTTGCATTCAAAAAGCAGACGCCCCCCGCACCTCCTGCGGGAGAGCCGAAAGCATATACCTACAACATCTCAAACACTGCGCTCGGCGTAGCTAACGACGATGGCAAGGCATATGCGGCGCTTGATAAGCACAAGAACGTTGAGGCGACTCTTTCCGGCGACAAATGGAAGGCAGTCGGTGTCAACGAGTATCAAAGAAGACTCTATCCCGAGCTTTTCTCAGGAAACGTCAAGTATGCCAATATGGGCGCGGGAAATGCCGTTGTCATAGCGGTATATGTCGATAAGGCGGGCGAATATATCCCGACCGTCACGTTTGATAAGGCGAAGGCGGGCGGAAAGATCGCAACGCGCATAGTAAGCGAGACTCAGCGCGCGGCAAACGAATGGACGCTTACCTCCGGAGCGGGAATGACCGCGTTTATAAATGCAGTCGCAGTTTCCTCCGATGATATTGTCGATACATATGATGAAAACACGGCAGGCTTTGAAAAGGATGCACCTGTTGACAAGACGTTTGACAAGGTAACTCTCGATGAGGGATATAACTATTTCGTATTCAACGTTGACGGATGCGATTCCTCCTTTGCGACAAGCACATATCCGATGATGGAGATCTCGAAGATCGCGCTTAAGGAATATGTCAAGGAAGCAGAGCCGACAGAGTTTGAATATATCACCAAGTGGGATGAATTCAACACGGATGCAATGTGGTGGAGCTACAGCAACGCCGAGACCGTCAAGGGAACGAAGATTGCAGATTCCGAATATGGCTCCTGGGCTGCATTCCCCGGTGTCAGAACGAGCGGCTACAACAAGATGGGCGCAATAACAAGCCTCAAGCTTATGGCATTTGATGCAACCTTCTCAATCGGCAAGGACGGTGCAGCTCTTCAGGCTCCCGTCAAGGCAAGAAAGCAGGACAGCAAAAGCGATAAGTGGGAGGTTGCGATGGAGCGCCACCCCGGTATATTCAATATTGCCGAGGAAGCAAACGCAATCGCACATAACTTTGAAGGAAGCCGTTTCGGCCACGCGAGCCGCGGCTCATACCTCATGCTTCGCGTAAACGTCCCCGCAAAGGGAAAATACACACTTTCATATAATGCAAACCGCGATGCGGAGTTTGCAGCCCCTGCCGTCTATTTCGTCAAGGATGACGGCGGAGAGCTTGCAGACTATTCCGCAGGTTATAAATATTTCGTAAAAGAAGAGCCGATAGGCTATGCAAACTTCTCCGACACCGATAAGACAGGCTATGTCAAGGTCGGCACGGCAGAAGTCAGCGAGGCGGGCGACTATTTCGTCGTCTTCTATGCAGATGCAAAGTCTAAGATGAAATCAACCTCAACATCGGCAAATCCTCTCATCGAGCTTTCGGGCATTAAGCTCACTCCGTTTGAAGAGGGTGACGATGCAGATGTTGCGGAGAGCCTTGAAATCTCCGCTCCGCTTACCGAGATTGCAGAAGGCGAGACGACAAGCATCTCCGCTTATGCGATCTTCTCAAGAACGGGTAAGGATGAGGTAAAGAGCGGAATAACATATAAATCCTCAAATGAATCCGTTGCAACCGTTTCGGCAGACGGTGTCATCACCGCGGTCGGTGACGGCATTGCGACTATCACCGCAACTCTCGACGGAACAAAAGTTTCTGACACGTTAACAATAGACGTTATCGGCGCAGACCCCGGCAACCGCGGTGTCATCGTCGAGTATAAGACAACGTGGGATGCGCTCTCGGGCGACAAGCTCCCCGAAACAACTGATTCCGCGCTCTATAACAGCGGAACATATTCAAGAAAGACAAGCTCGGGCAGAGTCATCATGAACCGCGCTCTTATGAACCGCAATGCAGAGAGCACGCTCGATGCCTCGGGCAACACGGTCGCGGCATGGAAGCTTCAGGATAGCTCCGTGACGGCACCCTGGGACTGGGCTTTCGCAAAGAGCACGTCCGGTGCGCGTATCAACGAGCTTGAAAGCGCAATGTGGCAGAGCTTTAAGACGACGACGTTCAAGGGCAACGAGCCGCATATGCTCGCAATCCGCGTAAGCGTTCCCAACAAGGGGAAATATGACCTCTCGCTTGATACGATGTACAGAGCGGACGGACTTGCCGCCGCAGTATATTTCCTCCGCGATGACGGAAGCATCACAAGTGAGTCTGCGCTCTATTCGGCAATCAGAGAGCTTTCGCCTCTCGGCTACCACGAGACGGCAGACCCCTCGGCATCGGGATACCGTATGCTCTCGGAGGTCGACGTTCCGCGCAAGGGCGACTACTATGTAGTATTCGTCGGCGATGAAACCTCGCTTACAAAGAACTCGACTCATACGAGCGACCATCAGTATTTATATCTCCGCGGAATCCGCCTCTCCGTTGTTCCGGGCGCACTTGAGACGGTTGAGCTCTCAATCGACGGAATAGAGAACGAGGGCGATCCGATGCCGCTTATGACGGAAAAGAAGGCAATCTTCAAGCTTTATGACGCGGACGGAATCGAGATTGCAAGACCCGACCCGTCAAAGCTCACCGTCATGTATTCCTCTGATAATGAAGAAGTTGCAAAGGTTTCCGAGAGCGGAATCGTCTCCGCGGTCGGCAACGGCAATGCAAAGATAACACTCGATATCACATATGACGGCAAGAATGTAAAGAAGGATTATAATCTCCTCGTCGCACCTGCGGGCAAGAACCTTATGGCGCACCTCAACCCCGATTTCGAGGGCGATAAGTGGGTATGGTCCTATGCATATGAGCCTGAAAAGGGCGAGACGGCAAAATTCCTCCGCGCATCCATCGAGACTGCTCCGAAGGCGGACGATGCGGATAACCGCGCATTCGTCTGGACATTTGACGGCGAAGTCCCCGCGGTTTCCAACCCCTCGGCACTCACTCTCAAGACGGATGGCTCAAGAATCAAGATCAACCCGAAGAACTTCTATCAGCTCGTCTTCAAGGTAAAGGCGGATTATATCAATCCCGAAGGCGCGGCGGATATGAACCTCTTCCTCGATGTTTATACGTTTGCGGATGCAACATCCTCGACATCGGGATTTGACTCGGGTCGTTCCATGAACCTCACTTCAACAGCAAACTGGCGCGAGCTTACAAACGATTGGTATGAGGTTGCGCTTCCGCTTCCCGCACCTGCGGTGACGGAGCTTGCAACAGCATATATGACTCCGCGATTCGCAATCAGACCGGGAACTGCTGACCTTCCGAAGGCAGGTTATAAGGGTAAGGTATGGTTCGATGATTTCGAGCTCCGCGAGGTCGGATATGCAGGTGTTGAGGTCGAAGCTCTCGGTGACACGACATCGGGAAACCTCGGCGAGTTTACTCTCGTCTCCAAACCGTTCACAACTCTCGGACACTATATCTCCCTCTGGGATGAGATGTCCGTCAATGCAATAAAGGTAACATCAAGTGACGAATACGTCATCGGCAACATCAAGCCGGCAACGATTGTCCAGACTCCGTCGGGAAGCGGTATGTTCTTTGCGGAATCCACCTCGAAGAGCGGCGGCAAGAACGGCAAGACGGAAATTGAAGCAACCATCGAGCTCAACGGCGTAACGAGAAGCGGCAAGACGGAGGTCGAGACCTCGGGCTTTGAAATGAAGCTTCTCTATGCATCGCTCGCGGCAGAGGAAATGATTCTCGCGGCAGGCGGAGCGACGAAGGTCATCCCGACGGGATATATGACGGACGGCTCCGTTGCGGATCTCACGGGCGCTATCATCTCCTATAAATCGATGACTCCGGATATCCTCTCCGTTGACGGCGAAGGCAATGTCACGGCTCTTCGCGCGGGCGAGGGCGTTATCAAGGTCAATATGCTTCTTAATAATGCGGGTGCGGAGGCAGAGGTCGCAATCACAGTAACGGATGATTCCGCAATAACGGAAGCGACTCTCACTGCGCTCGGAACAGTCGGCTATCTCCGCGATGAGGAGCTTATGCTTTCGGGTATGACGGAAGCGGGCTTTGCGGCAAACATCGATGCCGCGGAGATCGAATGGATAATCTCAAACCCCGAAGCCGTCGAAATCCGCGATGGCAACCTCGTCTTCGGTAAGAAGCTCGGCGAGAAGACCGAGATTTCCGCGAAGGTAACTCTCGGCGGAAGCACCGTAACGACGAATACGGTTGAGATTGAAGTCACGAAGACCGATCTCCGCGACCACCTCATAGATTTCAGAAAAGCATCGCAGTCAAGAGCAAGCGATGTCAGAATCGAAGAGGATGGTTGGGAGCTCAATATGGCAAACACCTCCAACAATGCAAAGGCATCAAACTTCAGCACAATGGGTCTCCTCGGCGCAACAAAGGGCGTCACGGAGATGCTCACGCTTGACTTCATCCTTCCCTATGAGGGTGCATATCAGGTCATCCTCACGGGTTATTACTACACATATAATGCACTTCTCGGCGATATCTATATCGACGGAACGTATATCGGCGATTATGTCTATCATAACGGAACAAACGCTCATGCAGAGCCTGAGCGACTCCGCTCCGTCTACCTCACGGCAGGTAAGCACACGATAACGTTTGACCCGACGGTTGCAGGTCCGCGCCGTTCGTGGCAGATCGTCCGTGAGCTCCGCTTCAGAGCCGTTGAAGAGGTCGCAGGGGTTTCCGAAATTATCGCTCCGGAATCGATTGCGCTTAAAGTCGCGGCAAGCGAAAGCCTCGGCGCATCCGTCAGGATGGAAGACGGATTTATCTACGGTATGAAGAAGAATCTCGACGGAAGCGCGGATTCGCAGGTGAAGGCAACATATGCCTCCGCAAATGACGCTGTTGCCACTGTCGATGCAAACGGCGTCGTCACGGCAAAGGCAATCGGCGAGACTGATATCACGGTCACTGTGACGGACGGAGAAACGACGCTCACAAAGACCGTCGCGGTTTCGGTCAATGAGGAAGGCGAGATTGCCTCCGGTGACCTTGCGAAGATAAATATCGAATCCGTTTCGTTCGTTATGTCGCCCGATGCCGAGGGTGTTCAGCTCTCAATATCGGGTGAGACGGCTGACGGCAGCTGGTGCGATGTCTCCGATCTCGTTCCGGTATGGGCAAGTGAGGATACATCCGTTGCCGTAATTTCGGAAAATGGCTTCGTAACTCCCGTTTCGATCGGAAGTGCGAAAATAACGGCGACAATTATGACGGAATCAGGTGAGATGACGGCAGAGCGCTTTGTCTCCGTCCGCGCAGGTAAGGTCGCAAGAACATACTACAGCGACGAAATGCTCGAAGCCGCTCGCGAGAATATAGCAAAATATTCGTGGGCGAAGAGCGAAAGCAACTCAGCCATCCGCGCCGCTGAGAAATTCCTCGGCAAGGAAGAGGAGTTGTGGAATCTCATCCCCGGCGAGGGAATCCCGCGCGGCTACGGCATAGGCTACAGAGACGACCCCAACCGCGCAACGTGCCGTTACTGCGGCGCGGATCTCAAGGAGACCCACAATACGGAAACGATGGAGACAGAACCGCTGACGAGACCGTGGAAGGTACGTTGCCAGGTCTGCCACCGTATGTTCCCGTCAAACGATTTTGCAAAGTTCTATGAGCTCGGCCGCGGTGAGGACGGAATCTTCGCGCTTGACCGCGCTCTCGCAAAGCACGAGGAGCTCTTCGGCGGAACCTACGGAACGGGTTACCTCAAGAATGACCTCTATCCGGAAATCGGCAGCGCAAACCATCCGTCGACGGTCCGCTTCACAGCGGGTGAGAAGCCGGAGCTCTGGGGCGTTGATGACGGTTTCGGTTATAAGACGGGAAGAACACTTTCCAACGGAACTCCCGAGGTTCACACATATATCGCAAACTATCATTACACATTCTGGTATCAGGGCTTCTTCTTCAATGCCATCGCGAATATCCGTGATGCGTATGTCTACACGGGCGATGAGAGATATGGCCGCCTCGGCGCGATCCTTCTCGACCGCGTCGCGGATGTATATCCCGATTTTGACCTCCGCCCGTATCTGCCCGAGTTTGCAAACGGCGATGGCAGCTCAGGTATGGGTAAGCAGGTCGGTAAGATCCACGAAACATATCTCGAAGCAAGCTATGCAAAGGCATATGATGCATTCTTCCCGCTTTACGATGACCCGCAGGTCATAAGCTTCCTCTCCGCGAAGAAGGAGCAGTGGCCGGGCATCAAGGGCGATAAATCGACTCCGGAGGGCATCCGCAAAAACCTCGAGGACGGAATCCTCCGCGGAAGCCGCGATGCGATAATGAGCTATCTTTCCCACGGTAACTTCGGTATGCATCAGTCCTCAATGGCTCTTGCGGCAGTCGTCCTCGACACATATCCCGACACGGATATAATGCTCGACTGGATAACGAAATACAGCGTGACGACGAAGGATCCCGCAAAGAATACGGGCGGCGGCGTCAACCAGCGACTCATCGAGGATGTCTCGCGTGACGGTCAGGGAAATGAGTCCGCTCCGGGTTATAACAGAATCTGGATAACGGAGCTTTCCGACCTTGCGGATACGATCGCAAAATATCCGAAATATACGGGTGATGAGCTCAATCTCTATGAGCACGCGAAGTATATCGGAATGATCAAGTCCTATGCACCGTTCACTCTTGTCCGTCGCGGTGTCCCGTCGATTGGTGACTCAGGTCTCGCAGGCGGCTATTCGCCGCAGCCGGATGAGGAATTCGTCCTTATAAACAGCTTCAAGTATACAAAGGATCCGGAAATCGCTCAGCACCTCTATTTCCAGAAGAAGGGCGAGCTTTCCGATATCCACTATGATATCTTTACAAAGAACCCCGAAAGCCTTGCGGCGGATGTCGATGCGGTAATCGCGGAGCATGGCGAATATAACTATGATAAGAGCTCGATGCTCACGGGCTACGGCTGGGGAGCATTGCGCGACGGAACGCTCTATGATTCCGTCGGAACGAATGTCATCCGCGATATGACGAGAAGCTTCTGGATCTATTTCGGCGGCTCGGCATCGCATAACCACGAGGATAAACTGAACCTCGGTATCGAAGCTTACGGTATCGGTATGACGAGTGACCTCGGATATCCCGAAGCAACGGGCTCCGACCAGAACAGAATCCAGTGGCAGAATGCAACGATTTCGCATAACACCGTCGTCGTCAATGAGCAGACTCAGCTCAAGAGCCAGTTCACGCATAAGCCGCTCCACTTTGATGCGAAGGATACGCGCGTCAAGGTTATGGATATCGATGCGAAGACGACATACACGGCTACGGATGATTATCGCAGAACACTCGTTATGGTCAACTATGACGATGAAGTAAGCTACGGTATCGATTTCTTCCGCGTTCTCGGCGGTGAAGACCATCTCTATAGCTTCCATGCAAGCAGTAATGAAGATCCGAGAACATCGGAAAACCTCAAGTTTGAGACTCAGCTCGGCGGAACATATGCAGGCGCGGCAGTGCCGTTTGGTCCTGACCCGTATAGCTCCTCCGCAACCTCTTATAATATCCTCAAATATCCGATAGGTTACACATGGCTTGTCGATATCAAGCGCGCAGATAACCCGCAGACGGGCGAATTCTGGGCAGAATGGGATATCAAGGATTTCAGAAACTTCCAGCGCAACGGAAAGATGGATATCAAGCTCCGTATGACGATGGTCAATGACTGGGATGCAACAGAGGTAACGCTTGCAAACGGCTATCCGCCGCGCAAGCCGAATAACCTCAATTATATCAGCCATTATGAATATATCCTCGTCCGCAGAACAGGGCGCGACCTCGACACGCTCTTCACGACGGTCTTTGAACCCTATAACGCAACGCGTTATATCAAGAGCATCGAAAATGCTCCCGTTGAGGTTATCGACGGAAATCCGGGCAAGTCACCGGCAAAGGCGGTCAAGGTCGAGCTTATCGACGGCAGATGCGATTATATCGTCTATGCGCAGGATAACTCCGTCACCTATCGCATCGCGGATCTCTTCGATTTCCGCGGCTTCGTCGGAGTCTGGACGGTCAACGAAAGCGGCGCAAATATCTATAGCTATATCAACGATGGCGATTTCATCGGCGATATGACGGATAACAAGGCGGCATATACAGGCAGAATCGCGGACTTCACGCGCGAGCTTTCGACGCAGAATGAGCTTGTTATCGAGCTTGATAATGAAATCACCGATGCTGAAATTGCCTCCCTTGCAGACAGATTGATCGATGTTGAGCGCGAAGGCCTCGGCAACTCCGCATATATCATCCGCGGAGCAGAAAGAGCGGGAGATAACCTCGTCCGCCTCGATCTCGGCGGTGTAACCACGATAAGCGGATTCGTCGATGAGCAGAATGAAGCTCTCGGCTATACCTATGATGTCGCTGTCGGAAAGAAATTCAAGATTCCGATGTCCTATGAGAATAATGCGGCACCGGTCTTTGATGAGGTCGCAGAAGGAATTTCGACGAGTGCGGGAAGCACTGTCTCTATCCGCCTCAATGCAGTGAGTGAAAACGGCAGTGTCAGCTATTCTGAAAGAACGCTTCCGCGAGGCGCAAGCTTCGATCCCGAGACGGCAACGGTAACGTGGAAGCCGACAAGCTCGCAGATAGGAGATAATCTCTTCGCAATCGATGCGACGGATGAAGCGGGAAGACCCAGCACAATCTACTTCACAGTCAAGGTCTATGGTTCAACCACAGGCGGCGGTGGCGGCGCAAGCTCCGGCGCACCGTCCACACCGGGAACAACCACACCGACCATCCCGCCGACACAATCGGATGAGAAGGACAACACCTCGTCCTCCACAGACAACGGGCATAAAACCCCCTCAGTCGGCGATGCCGACAGCTCCCTCGGAGAGGGATCCGAAAACGTCCGTTTCATTGACCTCGGAAACCATGCATGGGCGGCAGATGCCATCAACGCACTTGCAGATGAAGG
>JAZSHZ010000113.1:0-3950 GCA_045533555.1 Eubacteriales bacterium | reverse complement strand
TATACTCCGAGAGGTGACATTCGGGCAAAATAAGCGGAAAATTCATTAAAACTCGATGTTTCAATGAATTTTATGAGATTTTAATTCACGCGCGGAAATCTGCGGGTTTTCAAAACTCTGCCCCTTAAATTTTCTCCGCTTGTGGTCTCGCGCCTTTTTCGACAGTCTGAGAGCATTGCGAAAGCAATGCTCTTTTTGCGTCCGAGGTTGACTTTTCTGTTATAGAGTGAGATAATAATATCCGAGGTGATATAAATGTTTGATAAGCTTAATAATGCTTTGGAATATGTGAGAAGTAAGGTCGATTTCAAGCCGAAGGTCGCGCTCGTGCTCGGCTCGGGTCTTGGCGGCCTTGCGGACGAAATAGATGCCGTTGCAACCGTATCGTATAATGATATCCCGGGTTTTCCCGTTTCGACCGTTGCGGGGCACGAGGGTAGATTCGTCTTCGGATATCTCGAAGGGGTTGCCGTCGTTGTTATGCAGGGAAGGGTTCACTACTATGAGGGCTATGATATCCATGATGTTGTCCTCCCCATAAGACTTATGGGGCTTCTCGGAGCGGAAATATTGTTCCTCACAAATGCTGCGGGTGGAATCAACAGAAAATTCGGAAAAGGTGCGCTTATGATGATTTCCGATCATATCTCAAGCCTTGTCCCGTCTCCGCTCGTCGGAAGGAATCTCGATGCGCTCGGTGTCCGTTTCCCGGATATGACAGAGGTATATAGCCGCTCTCTCCGCGAGGTCATAAAGGATGCCGCAAAGGAGCTATCGGTCGAGGTTTTTGAGGGCGTCTATATTCAGACGAGCGGCCCGAATTATGAAACTCCCGCAGAAATAGAGGCATATGAGCGCCTTGGTGCGGATGCCGTCGGAATGAGCACGGCATGCGAGGCTATGGCGGCTCGCCATATGGGCTTTGAGATTTGCGGCATCAGCTGTATAACCAATATGGCGGCGGGCAGAAACGATGCGCCGCTGACTCATGAGGAGGTCAAGGAGACTGCAGACCGCGTCGCGGGAGATTTCAAGCGCCTTGTCAAACTTTCCGTTGCAAAAATGGAAAAAAAGGGTTGAATAATTTTTTGCATCGTGTTAAAATAATATCAATTATTATGTAAAGGAAATTCCGGCTTATGAATATCGAAGCAATTTGCAGATCGCTCGGGATTCCGGGTGAGATTGTCGCCTGCGATGTTATCAAGAGCGGCAATATAAATGATACCTTCAAAGTCAAATTCCGCAGCGGCGGAGAGGATATTTGCTATATCGTCCAGCAGATCAACACCCATGTTTTCAGCGACCCTGTCAGGATGATGGAGAATATCGCCGTCGTCACGGAGCATATCTCAAATAAGCTCGGTGCGGGAAGTCAGCGCGAGGTTCTCTCGTTCCTCAAGACGGAGAAAGGTGAGAGCTGCTTCTTCGATGATAAAAGAAGATGTTGGCGCGGATATCGCTTCATTGATGATTCGATAACGTTTGATTTGTGCGATGATCTTGAAATTCTTGAGCAGGCGGGTCTTGCATTCGGAAATTTCCAGATGCTTCTCGGGGATTTTGATGCATCGAAGCTCTTTGAGACCATACCCGATTTCCACGACACGGAAAAAAGAATGAAAACTCTTATGCTCCATGTCGGTGCGGATCTGCTCGGCAGAGCATCCGATGCCTCGGAGGAGATAGAATTTTTCCGCGAGAATTTTGATCGCGCAGTAAAGCTTACGAGAATGCAGAAGGAAGGAAAGCTTCCTCTCCGCGTCACTCATAATGACACTAAGTGCAACAATGTTCTCTTTGATAAGAAAACGAAAAAGGCTCTCGCCGTCATCGACCTTGACACGGTTATGCCGGGTCTTGCGCTTCATGACTATGGCGATGCAGTGCGTTTCTCGGCAAATGCCGCAAATGAGGATGAACCCGACACATCGAAGATTCATATCGACCGCGATAAGTTCATCGCGTTCACAAAGGGCTTCCTCACCGCTTGCGGCAATGTGCTGACGGATGCGGAGAAGGAAAATCTCGTCGATAGCGTCATCGTCATTGCGATGGAGCTTGCAAGCCGTTTCCTCGATGATTATCTCACGGGTGACACATATTTCAAGGTAAGCTATCCCGGCCACAATCTCGTCAGAACGCGCGCGCAGATAACTCTTGCGAAGGATATCATCGCAAGGTATGACGAGCTCAACGAAGCAATAAAAAAGTTTTTATAAATTATAATTTTATAATTGAGGAGTGTTTAAAATGGGATTCTTAACAGGTAAGACAGCAATCATCACAGGCGCGGGAAGAGCAGTTCTTTCCGATGGCAGATGCGGCTCGATCGGTTATGGCATCGCAACCGCATATGCAAAAGAGGGCGCAAACCTCGTCATCACAGGAAGAAACGTCAAGAAGCTTGAGGATGCAAAGGAGGAGCTTGAAAGACTCTATGGCATCAAGGTTCTCATTGTTCAGGCTGACGTCGCCGCGGGAAATGACAATGAAGCAACTGTCAAAAAGGTCGTCGATGAAGCGATCAAGGAATTCGGCAGAATCGATGTTCTTATAAACAATGCTCAGGCATCGGCATCGGGCGTCGCGCTTGCTGACCACACGACGGAGCAGTTTGACCTCTCGATGTATTCCGGTCTCTATGCAACGTTCTATTATATGAAAGCCTGCTACCCCTACCTTAAGGAGACGAAGGGCTCGGTCATCAACTTTGCATCGGGCGCAGGTCTCTTCGGAAACTTCGGTCAGTGTGCATATGCTGCCGCAAAGGAAGGCATCCGCGGTCTTACGCGCGTTGCCGCAACAGAGTGGGGACGCGACGGAATCAACGTCAATATCGTTTGCCCGCTTGCGTGGACGGCTCAGCTCGAGCAGTTCAAGAATGCATACCCCGATGCATTTGATAAGAATGTTCATATGCCGCCGATGGGTCACTTCGGCGATTCCGAGCTTGAGATCGGAAGAGTCTGCGTTCAGCTCGCTCATCCCGACTTCAAGTATATGACGGGCGAAACACTCACTCTCGAGGGTGGACTCGGTCAGCGTCCGTAAAAAGTTCAGATTACGAAATCCGCAGGGTAGACCTGCGGATTTTTTATGCAAAAAATTATATTTGCTTCTTTTTAAAAAATGGTGTATAATTTAAATTGGGATTAAGTGTATATATTGTGAGATTTTGAAGGAGCAAATAATATGAAAAGAATAACGATGAAAGGAATAATCGCATTCACGCTCATCTTCGCGATGAGTGTGGGTATGTTTGCATCTGCGTGGCAATATGACTATGATGTTGCGGCGGGAAATACCTATGATGTCGGATATTGGAATACTGATGGTCAGGCTAACTGGACATTGCATATTGACCGAGAGAAGCTTCCGATGAAAATATATCTGACAAGAACAACGGGAAGTCTTGGCTGGAACTTTCCTAACGGTTCAAGCTATATTACAACAAGTGAGTCAAACAGGAAATTGACTGTTGAAATAAAAAAAGGTGTTCCTCTTGGTAATAATGTTGTTAATATAGATGCTACCATCGGCGGGCGTGTTTACATAGATTTCTTCGAAAATATCGCAGTCAACTATTCCTCGGGAATAACGGCGGCATCAAATATGCCGGGGAATACAACTGTTAAGACTTACGGAACAATAACGCTTGCCTCAAACACTCCGACGGCAGTCGGTTATACCTTCAAACACTGGCTCGGAAGCGACGGAAAGACATACAGCCCCGGTGCAACGGTCACGGTAAACGGTGATGTTTCCTTCACCGCACAGTGGACGGCGCACACCTACACGGTCAGATATGAGGGCACCGACGCGACAAGCACCAGCACGGCAAGCCAGTCTTTCACTTGGAACGAATCAAAGGCGCTCTCTGCACACGGCATTAAAAAGGAATACACCGTCACATACAATGCAAACGGAGGAACGGCATCGAAAGAAAG
>JAZSHZ010000037.1:0-7431 GCA_045533555.1 Eubacteriales bacterium | reverse complement strand
CCTCACCACCGCCTACGGCGGAGCCGTCTCACTGAGGTTCGGTCACGGCTCGGCTCTGACAGTATGCCCATACTGTCATTCACTACCTCGCCGACGCTTCGCTACCTCGAGGAGAAGCCTTTTAAGGTTTTGCATCTAAACCTTATGCATCGCAATATGGATATGTCGAAAGGGTAGTATAATGAAAGGAGTGTTAACAATGAAAGGAAACAGATTTATAAAACTTAGAATAGCAGGGCAGAACCTGAATCTTGAAGAAATAACTCACAAGTTATCGCAACAACCAAGTTTCATATATCGAAAAGGTGATTGTTACACTCCAAAATTTGGTGATAAGCAACCCATAATCTATGAAGAAGATTGCTGGATTTTTGAGGTTGAAAAACAAGAAGATGAAACTTTTGACGATATGTTATATGCCTTTCTAATAAGGTTTATAAAATCAAAAGAATACATAAAAGAGTTATCGGATAATTTTGATGCAACATTATGGGTTTCTGTATATCCTGATGGTGAGCAAAGCAATATTCATTTGGAAAAGAAAACATTAAAGATTTTATCAGATATGGGTTTGGTTGTTGATCTTGATATTATGTTTTTAAAGGATTTCTACGACGGGACATATAGCAAATGATTTTTGTTCTTAACTTACCAAGAACTACGACTAAAAAGGTTTGCATCTAAACCTTATGTGTCGCAATAAGGATATGTCGAAGATTGTCGAAAGGGTAGTATAATGAAAGGAGTATAACCAAGAAAAAAGATTTGAAAATAATTGCTAAGATTGTTTCTGTGATTATTACATTACTTATTTTGGTGAAATTTATATCTTTATTAGATTTTATTAGTTTCGATTTTGGTGTTGTTGGCGACATGGGTTGGTATATACCGGGATGGATTTTAGGCTTTATAGGTTGTGTACTTAATTTTGGAATATGTAAGAAAATATGTGGTACAAAATTTGAACTTATCTTATTTCGTATAAGTGCGTGTTTCTGTATGCTTGTAGCCTTGCTTGATTTGTTTATACTGTATGTGAATAGCCAAATATAAGTATAGAAATGAAAAAATTAAAGAGCATTTTTATCGGTTTTTTTCTCTTTTATTTTACTATTTAGTAATGCATTTAATGTTGCTTTGGGAATATAGCGAAAAGTATTCTTTTATTCAAAATGCAATGCTTTATGTTTTGCCTGCATTACCTGGTGTTGCACTTGCTTTTTTGTTAATACAAAATTCAGTGCGAGAATTTTTCAAGTCGTGGGGCATTTGTTTGCTTGCTTCTGTGTGTTTGGGTTTCTTATGGATCGTTTTGCGAGTTGATTTGATGATATATACAAGTTTAACTGGATTTGAAGAGTTTGCTTTGGGTGAAGGATTACTTATGGCGGTTATGTCTTTTTCATACATAATATCTTGCACTGTTGGATGTATTATAGCAGGAATTTTGAGTTTCTATAAACAGAAAAAATATTGGCATCCGGATTATACAGTCTTTATATAAAGACTGTCGAAAATTGGCGAAAGGAAGTGATGATGTGAACAGAATTAAAACAAATATTAATTCATTGGTTGGAATTGTTATGATTGTGTTGTCTGTGTTAAATTTGATTATATCGAAGTTGGATTATTTATATAGACCTAAAAGTTATATTCTGTTTTTTGCGATATATTTAATTTTGAGCATAATGTCTACATATTTTTCTGTTAAATATAAAAAGTATGCTACTAACACATCGAGAAGAATTGCATCTTTTATGCCACTAATTGCTTTGGCGTATTTGTTTACTTTGCTTTTTTGTTTTGACATTAAAATAGATAATAGAATGAATAATATTTTTTATTATGAGTTACTGTTTACAATCACTATCTCGAGCTCATTGGTTTTGTTTTTTGTATATAATAAAGTCAAGTGGCTAAAAATTTGTATAGCAGTTATAGTAGGAATATTTGCTTACTTTTTTGCCCAGGTTTTATTCTTGTCAATGCTATTTTCAAATTTTGGAGAAAATACAGTTGTACAAACAGTTAAATCCCTTGATAATACTTATGTTGCATGGGTTGTTTCCTCTGATCAAGGAGCTCTCGGTGGCTCGACAGAGGTGTATGTGCGTAATATACAAAAAGATGTTCACCTTGTAAGTGGAATGTTAAAAACAAAATCAAAAAAATTGCATTCAGGTAGATGGGGTGCGGAAATAGTTTTGAGATGGGAAGATAATGATACTATTTTGATAAATGATGTTAAGTATGATATAGAATAGTTTTAGTCTTAACTTGCTATAAACTACCGCTAAAACCGTCGGCATCCGGATTATACAGTCTTTATAAAACAAAATTACATAGAATATACAATTATAAATAAAAGGAGGAATGGAAAATGAAAGAGATTAAAACAAATAAAGCGCCGCAGGCGATAGGCCCGTATTCGCAGGCTGTTGTGGTTAACAATATGGTGTTCACGTCGGGGCAGATTCCCGTCAATCCGCAGACGGGCGAAATACCCGAGGAGATAGAGGCTCAGGCAAAGCAGGTTTTTGAAAATCTTAAAAATTTGCTCAAAGATGCAGGTTCGGGAATTGATAAGGCGATAAAAACAACCGTGTTCATTAAGAATATGGATGATTTTGCCACGGTGAATAAGATTTACGGAGAATATTTCACCGAGCCATATCCCGCGCGCTCCTGCGTCGAGGTTTCAAGACTTCCGAAGGGAGTTCTCATCGAGGTTGAAGTGATTGCGGAGATTATATAAATAAACGCGCGAGGTAAATGATATGATAATAACTTCAGATTTTCATATACATAGCGAATATTCATACGATGCGAAGCTTCCTCTTTCCGAGATATGGAAGAATGCGAAAAGCTTCGGCTTTGAAAAAATAGGCATCACGGATCATCTGAACTTTAACGATGAAAAATTTCTCGGTGATATTGCGGCATCTTCGGAGGGCGTGCGTGAATTTCAAAAAGCTCATCCGGAGGTAATTCTCGGAGTCGAGCTGACTCCGATCGAAAAGCCGGAGTTTGACTATATCGCAAAGCACGGAACGCGTGAAGGGTATGTTCCGCCCGTCTCCGATAAGCCCTATGAAATCGAGCTTGCCGAGACGAAGGAACAGCTTATGGCGCGCGGCATCCGCTATGCGATCGGTGCGGCACATTGGCGCGTTGATGTTCCGAATGCGCGAAAGCTTCCTGCAGATTTGGATGCAGAGATGCGCGAGTGGTATCGTCAGCAACTGTGGCTTGCAAATGACCCGAGAGTAACCGTGCTTGGCCATCCGTGGTGGAACGGAAGCGGCATTTGGTATGAGGATTTTTCCGTTATTCCGCGCTCAATGCATATGGATATTGCAGAGTCGCTCAAGAAAAACGGAAAATATGTCGAGTATAACACAAGTTCGTTGTTTTTAAAAACAAGCGAAAAATTCAGATATCAGTATGCCGAATTCATAAGAGAGCTTTTTGAAATGGGAATCCCCGTGACACACGGCTCCGATTCTCACAGAGAATATATTGATAAATACGAGGCAGTTGAAAAAGTGCTCGAAGCGGTAGGCTTCCGCGAGGGCGATTTCTCCGAGATCCGCGAGGAAGACCTCTGGTAGGAAGCAGTGTGAAAAAATCAGCAACGGTGAGAAATGAGCAATGGGTTTGTATATAGGAATAGCGATTGCGCTTGTTGCAATTGTTGCCGTCAGTATCTTATCCGGTAAAGCGGCAAAGTCAAAAAAAGGCGCAAACACATATCTTGTTGCCGGCGCAATTATGGGAACGCTTGTCGGCGGTGCATCAACGATAGGGACGGCGCAACTTGCATATCAATTTGGAATGAGCGCATGGTGGTTTACTCTTGGCGGAGGCATATCCTGCCTGATACTTGCGCTTTTCTATGCAAAGCCGTTTCGCGAGAGCGGAAACAAGACTTTGGTTGCATTTATAGCAGAAGAATACGACAGAAAAACAGGGGTCCTGGCATCTCTGTTTTCTTCGTTAGGAAGTTTCATAAGCGTCATATCTCAGCTTGTGGCGGCAACGGCAATTATAGAGGTTGTTCTGCCGGGAACAGATCTCGTTTTTTCAATCCTGATTTCTGCGTTGTTTATGGTTCTTTATGTCATCTTCGGAGGAACGAAGGGAAGCGGAATTGTCGGAATCATCAAGATGCTTCTGCTTTATCTGACGGTGGTTGCGGTCGGTGCCTTTTCTTTGTATCTCGCGGGAGGAATTTCGGGTTTTGAAAAAATGGTGGACGGCATCGCCAATCCCGAAGCAATCAACTTCAGGAGCTTGTTTGCAAGAGGTGTGGGTGAGGACCTCGGTGCTTGCCTTTCATTGCTTCTCGGAGTTATAACAACGCAGAGCTATGCTCAGTCGATTTTTATGGCAGATAAGACGAAGAATGCGATAAACGGAGCGCTTTTGAGCGCAGTGCTCACGCCGCCTGTCGGCATCGGAGGGATTCTCGTCGGGCTATATATGCGCGCAACACATCCGGGAATCGTGGCAAAAACTGCGTTGACTTCGTTTATAACGGAGTATATGCCTCCGCTCCTTGGCGGTCTTATGCTCGGAACGCTTTTTGTCACCGTGGTGGGAGCGGGTGCGGGACTTGCTCTCGGAGTTGTTATAAATATCAAAAATGATTTACTTTCGGGTTCTTCGGGGAAATACAGTTTTATTTCATCCGAGAAGCTTTTGCTTATAACAACCTTGTTGCTTGCGAGCGTGCTTTCGATGGGACCGTTCGGAGATACAATTCTGAAATTTGCATTTATGTCTATGGGGCTTCGCGGAGCAACACTGTTTGCGCCTCTGTGTTGCGCGATATGGTGTCGCGGACGTGTGGAACGCAAATATGCCCTTGCTGCGGTTATCGCAGGTCCGGTAACCGTACTTCTGCTCAATCTTATCGGGGGATTCCCGTTTGACCCGCTCTTTGTCGGGGTATTTGTCGCGCTTGCGATAATGATCGTCGGCTGCTTTGCAAAAACAAATAAACGGGCAAAAATTAAATAGTTTTTGTTGATTTATCAGCCTGAAAATGATAAACTGAAAGTGCAAACTATAAATATAAAAAAGGAGTACTCATTATGAAACGGTTTGAAAGAGTTGTAAGTCTGGTGCTTGTCATTGCGCTTCTTTGCTCGATGTCTGCTTTTGCGGCGAGTTTCAAAGATGTCAAGACCGGCGACTGGTATGCCGAGGCGGTTGATTTTGCGATAGCAAACGGCATATTCTCAGGGATTTCCGAAACGGAATTTGCGCCGAATATGCAGATAACAAGAGCAATGCTCGTGACGGTGCTTCACAGAATGGATGGCGAAAAGAAGACCGATTCCGCGCTTCCGTTTGATGATGTACCCTCGGGAAGCTGGTATTATGAGGCCGTCAGGTGGGCGGCATCTGAAAAGATCGTAAACGGAGTTTCCGAAAAGAAATTCAGCCCTGAAACGAATATAACGCGCGAACAGCTTGCGACGATACTTCTTCGCTATGCAGGCTATAAGGGCTATGATACGGCGGCAGAGAAGACAGATATATCCTCATTTGCGGATAGCGGCTCGGTCTCGTCCTATGCAAAGAGCGCTGTTGCCTATGCTGTCGGAAGCGGTCTCATCGCAGGCAAGACCCCGACGACGGTCAACCCAAAGGATACGGCGACGCGTGCGGAAGCCGCGGCGATCCTTCAGCGATTCATAACCGGGAACAAAGGCGGATTCTCGCTTTATGACACTCCGAACAGATTTATCGACCCGTTTGCTCCAAAAGCTCAAAAGGTTTCGGCAAGAGAGCTTCAGTGCAAAAAATATACCGATGAGGCGAAATTCAATGCTGCGGTAGAGCGCTTCAATGCGCTCAAAACGGCGGAGAACGCAACTCTTGAAGAAGCTGTGGAGCTCTATGAATATATGTATGATGAAATGGTCAAGCTTCGGACATTGACAGCGATCGCATCGTATAACAGGGATAAGGATACGAGAAACGCGCAGTATGCCGAAATCTATAACCATAACGATGCTCTTCTCGTCAGAATGGGCTCCGCATTCACGGAAGCAGTCGAAGGCTTTGTCAAGGCAGATCGCTTCGGGAAAAATTTCGATCAGAAAATCGGCGAGGATATCGCATGGATGCTCAGAACGAGCGATGATATCGATTATGACAAGATGGAAGAGCTGATGGCAAAATCGAGCGAGCTCCTCAATAAATATCAGGATACGCTTGACGGCGATGTCACGATTACATATAAGGGAAAGCAATGGAGCCGCTATGGAGAGGGGCAGGTCGTCACAAGCATTGAGGATTATGTCGCGATAAACGTTCTTCTTATCGAAAAGCTTTATGATATGCTTGTTCCGATATATGTCGAGCTCAATGATGCGAGAGATGCCGAGGCGGAATTCTGGGGCTTTGATTCGCAGGCGGATTATTATAATCTCGCATATTTCAGCCGTGACTACGGAAGCGATGATGCGCGAAAGATTCTCGAAAGCGTGAAAAAGCATATCGTCCCGATAACTGAGAAATTCGAGGGAGAATATAAGAGCGAAAAGGTTGTTTCCAATGAGATAATCGCAAAGACGAGAAAAATTATCGAATCGGTCTCGCCCGAAATGCTCGAAATATATGATGATATGACAGAGCGCGAGCTTGTTTTCATCGCAACTGATTTCACAAAGAGCCGCCAGGTCGGCTACACGACGAGCCTTATGCAATATGCGTCCCCGATTACCTACATATCAGACAGTGGGGATTACTACAGTGTAAGCTCGCTCGTTCATGAATTCGGTCATTACTGCGATGCATATCTCAATTCATCATATTCGCTCTTTGCGCCGAGCGCTTCGATGGATGTTGCGGAGATTCCCTCAACTGCGCTCGAGCTTATAGCATACGGTTGCTATGATGATATATATGAAGATCCGAAGGAAGAAAAGATTCTTCTCCTGGAGAATTCATTGCAGACCCTTGCATACGCTGCGTGTATGATGGATGCACAGCTTCAGGTTGATGAATATGAAGGAAAGCTTACGGGCGATGTCCTCAAGAAAATTTATAAGGAAACGGCAGAGGAATATGGAATGTCATATGCGTTCCCCGAGGGCTATGAATGGATAAACATAAATCAGGTCTATCAGATGCCGTTCTATAATATGAGCTATGTCGCGGCGGGAATCGCGGCGCTCGAAATATGGATGATCGGAAGAACGGAAGGTCAGGAAGCGGCAGAGCAAGCCTACCTTGAGCTCCTTTCCGACGGTTCATATGAATACGGATATATGCAGCTTATGCAGAAGCACGGGCTTCGCGGTGCGGTTTCGGAGCAGACAATAAAGGAAATTGCGGAAAGCGCGGAGGCGGAGCTAAGACGGATCGTAGCCATGTCGCTCTGTGAGCCAAGGAGATGCACAACTTACTTGTCTTACT
>JAZSHZ010000207.1:0-12799 GCA_045533555.1 Eubacteriales bacterium | reverse complement strand
TACGGTAAAGCTCAATAAGATTGAAGATACGAAGACGGCAGAACAGGCACTCAGTGAGGTTGAGGGTATCGCAAAGGTAAGAGCAAGAAGCGATATATCCGATAAGATTATGCAGGTGCGCGATTCGGTAACGGCAATTTGCTGGATACTTATCCTCGTTCTTGCCTTTGTCTCTATTTTCATCATCTCAAACACAGTTAACCTCACAATGTTCAACCGCCGCGAGGAAATCGCGATAATGAAGATGATCGGTGCGACGAACAGCTTCGTCAGGATTCCGTTTGTCATCGAAGGTCTTCTCATAGGAATAGCGGGTGCCGCGGTTGCATTGTTTTTGCAGTGGTGCGTCTATGAATATGTCGTAGTCGGCGCGCTTTCGACGATAAGCTTCATTTCGACGGTAAGCTTCGGAAGCGTCTTCTGGCTCATTGCGGCAATGTTCTTCGGCGTCGGAATCATCGTCGGCGGTATCGGAAGTGCGATAACGCTTCATAAATTCCTTAAGGTATAATAATTTCGGAGGAGGGGTTGCGTGTGAGCGCAAAGACCGTGAGAATAATAAGTGCAGTGATTGCGGGCATTCTGGTGTTTACTTTTATCTTTGCCTTTGTTGCGGACATTGCAATCAACTCAAAAGCAGATGCCGCGACGACGGTGTCAAGCCTCAATAATAAGCTCGATTCTCTTGCGAATCAAAAAGCCAAGATTCAGAAGGAGCTTAAAAACATCGAAAAGAAAAAGCAGTCGACGATGACGAAAAAGGCCGCGCTCGACCAGCAGATCGATGTCACGGAGCAGGAGATAGACACGATGAATGAGCTCATCGTCGCTCTTGACGTCAAGATAAATATGGCATCAAAGGAGCTTTCCGAAGCCGAGGCAAAGGAGCAGCAGGAAACGGATGCTTTCCTCAAGCGCCTTCGTGTTATGGAAGAAGAAGGCTCGGCATCAATGCTCGGAATCATCCTCGAGGCGGACAGCTTTTCGGATATGCTGACGAGAACGGAGATCATCAGCAACATCATCGAAGGCGATAAGGCGCTTCTCCGTCAGCTTGCAAAGAACCGCGAGGATATTGCGGCAAAGAAGGCAGAGCTCGATTCAGCCCGCGCAGAGCAGGCATCGGCAAAATCAAGTCTTGTCAGCAAGCAGAATTCGCTTGAAGTTCAATATAAAAATGCGGATGCGCTTCTCAAATCGCTCAACCAGTCAAAGGCGGAATATGAGAAGGCGTTCAACGAAGCGGAGCGGGCAATGGAGCAGACGAGAGCATCTCTCCAGAAGCTTCTCTCGACTTCCAAGAATTCGACGTATGTCGGCGGCGAATTCCGTTGGCCCACGAAGGCAACGAGAATTACCTCGTCCTACGGAACGAGAAAAGACCCGATAACAAAAAAGAGCTCGATGCACACGGGTATTGATATCGGCGCAAGCATGGGAAGCGAGATTTATGCCTCCAACAGCGGCACGGTCGTTATTGCGGGATGGTCAAGCAAGGGCTACGGAAACTATGTCGTTATAGACCACGGCGGCGGAAAATCGACTCTCTATGCCCATATGAGCAAAATAAAGACAACAAAGGGCAAGAAGGTGACAAAGGGCGATGTCATCGGTCTCGTCGGCTCGACGGGATATTCGACGGGTCCGCACCTTCACTTTGAAATACTCATAAACGGAAAGCATACGAATCCGATGAACTATTTCAAAAAAGCATAACATAAACGGGGCGAGAACATCGCCCCATATAAATTTAAAAAAGGAAAACGGAGGGGTTTTATGCGAAAAAAGCATCTTATGACGACGGTTGCACTTATGTTGCTCACCGCGACGCTGACATATTGCATAACGCTTTATTCGACGGAGCATAAATACAACACATTGCTTTCCGACCTCAATGAACGGGAACAGGAATATCAGAAGATCGCAGAGGTCAGAAGCTATATCGACAAATACTATGTCAACGATTATGACGAGAAGAACGTCATCGACGGCGCGCTTTACGGCATGGTTGCGATGCTTGGCGATAAATGGTCATATTATCTCACCGCAGAGCAGTTTGCAAGTGCGCAGAGCTCTGTCAACAACAAGTTCGTCGGAATCGGCATAAATGCCTCCTATGATGAAGAAAGAGGCGCCGTGCTTGTCCTCGACGTATATGAGGATTCGCCTGCGGAATATGCGAAAATCATGCCGCATGACAGAATCGTCAATGTCGATGGATTCGATGTTTCGCAGATAGGTTATGATGCGACGGTCAAGAAAATAACGGGTGCGGAAGGGACGGCTGTTTCGCTCACGATAGAGCGAGACGGAGTCAGCGAGCCGATAAAGCTCAGCATAACCCGCCGCGAGCTTGATGTCCAGGCGGTCAAATCAAAGATTCTCGATGGAGATATAGGTTATATCAAGATATCCAATTTCGATGCGAATGTCGACCGCGATGTCGCAACGGCGATTGAGAGGCTCAGGAAAGCGGATGTCAGGGGCATCGTTTTCGATGTCAGAAACAATCCCGGCGGAAGACTTGATGTTCTCATCAATATTCTCGACCCGCTTCTTCCCGAGGGTATCATCATACGCGAGGAGGATAAGGTCGGCGAGGAGAAGACATATTTCTCGGATGCGAAAGCCCTCGATCTTCCGATGGCGGTTCTCACGAATGAATATTCGATAAGCGCGGCAGAATTCTTTGCCGCGGCATTGCAGGAAGCGGACCGCGCAACGGTCGTCGGAATGCCGACGACGGGCAAGGGAGTCGCGCAGAGCCATATTCAGCTCAAGGATGGCTCGGGGCTCATTCTCTCCGTCAGCAAGTATTATACGGCGCGCGGCGAAAGCCTCGCGGACACGGGCGGCATCAAGCCGGATAAGGTCGTTGAGCTCACTGAGGATGAGCTCCGCAACTTCTATCTCCTGACGGAAAAGCAGGATCGCCAGCTTCAGGCGGCAATCTCAGCAATAGATGAAAGAATCAGCAAAGCAAACACCCCTGCAGTGGCAAATGAAGAATAAGAGAAAATCCGCAGTGAATTTCACTGCGGATTTTTATAATATACCCGAATATATTTTTGGAAATTAAATAATATATAGTAATATGACGCGGAGGTGGGAGCGGCGATTGAAGATTTGTATTTTGCGTATTGGACAGGTGAGATCTCGCTGTGGGTTTGAAATTACTGTTTTTGGCGAATTTTGCGGTGCTTTGGTGTACGGACTTACATTTAATGAAAAACTTCGTAAAAAGCGCCTTGCAAGAGCTATAAGAAAAGGTGTCTTGTGGCTTTCGGCAAAAGGAGTGGCGCTTTTCGGAGCGCCCTCATCGCTCGGTATTGCGGGCACTGTTTCGGAGCGGGAGCTGCTTCTTGATTTGCGGGCGCGCTTTGCGGAATCCTTTCTGGAAAACATAGACGAAACTGCGGATGTTCAGCTTTGCGGCGGAAGCTTTCGGAGAAGAATCGATGCAGCGCTTTCGCTTCTTGAAAGGCGGCGGACGGTATATCTTTCCTGCGCGGATTTTGAAGAGACTGCGGAGGAAATCACCGCGCTTACGGGCGCAACCGTGGGTGAGTTTCCGCCGGGGAAGGTCATTGAGGTAAACTTGAGCGAAGGTGATGAAATTCTGCGCTTCGGCGAAAAAAGAATCACGCTTTCGGATTTTTCCATCTCGCTTCCGTGGAAAAACGCGGAGGAGCTTTCTGCGGAAGAAATTCTGACTCTTGCCGCAATGCTTGAATTATGCGGGGTTTTGCGAAAAAAAGAGATAAAAGTCGAATGTTTTGCAAAATAAAAATTCAAAATTTAAAAAGTTTTGCTTGACAATTTGCAATAAGTTAACTATAATATGAAGCATTGCAAAAATAAATTTATTATTATATAGTAGAAAAACCAAAAAATATATAGAAGAATGAGGGAACGGAAAATGGCGAAAACATTTAAAATGACTGCAGAGCGTCTGCAGGAGCTCAAAGACGAACTGGATTATATAAAAAATGTTCGTGAAAAAGAAGTTGCGGAGCTTATCAAAGAAGCTCGCTCCTTCGGAGATCTTTCCGAGAATGCCGAGTATGATGAGGCAAAGAACGAGCAGGGCAAGCTCTTCTCGAGAAAGGCAGAGATTGAAAATATAATAGCAAATGCCGAGATAATCGACACAAAGGTAAATTCTGACGAGGTAAGCACAGGCTCTCGCGTCATCGTATGCGATATGTTCGATAACTCCGAAGAAGAATACTGGATAGTCGGTTCTCAGGAAGCAGACCCGTATAAGGGAAGGATTTCCGATGAGTCACCTTTCGGACTCGCACTTATCGGCGCGCATGTGGGCGAGATTGTCAATGTCGAGGCTCCGTGCGGCACGATAGAATATAAAATCGTTGAGATAGGAAACTGATCACCTGGGGCGGGCGCAATTTTGTGCCTGCCCCGGTGTGCTGAAAAAACATATTAAAGAAGCAGTCTTTTTTGACAAAAAATGGAGGAAACTTATCATGGCAAACGAAGAAACAAGAGTAAACGAAGCGCCCGTTGAGGATATGAGCGAAATTCTCCGCGTCCGTCGCGAGAAGCTTGCAAACCTTGTTGAAGCAGGCGAAAATCCCTTTGAGATAGTCAAGTATGACGTTACTCACCACTCAAAGGAAATCATCGATAATTTCGAAGCGCTTGAGGATAAGGAGGTCAGCATCGCAGGTCGTATGATGAGCCGCCGCGGAATGGGCAAGGCTTCCTTCTGCGATATTCAGGACCTCGAAGGAAAAATTCAGATTTACGTCCGAATCAACGATGTCGGCGAGGAGGCTTTTGCAAAGTTCCGCAAATATGACATCGGCGATATCGTCGGCGCAAAGGGTAAGGTTTTCAGAACGAGAATGGGCGAAATCTCCATCCACGTCACGGAAATCACCCTCCTTTCAAAATCTCTCAAGCCCCTTCCTGAGAAGTACCACGGGCTCACCAACACGGATATCCGCTATCGTCAGAGATATGTTGACCTCATTATGAACCCCGAGGTTAAGGATACTTTTGTCAAGCGCTCGAAGATTCTCAGCTCCATTCGCCGTTATCTCGACTCGCAGGGCTTTATGGAGGTTGAGACTCCGATGCTCGTCTCCAATGCAGGCGGCGCGGCAGCACGCCCGTTTGAGACGCATTTCAATGCTCTTGATGAGGATTTCAAACTCAGAATTTCCCTCGAGCTTTATCTCAAGCGCCTTATAGTCGGCGGACTTGAAAGAGTCTATGAGATCGGCAGAGTTTTCAGAAACGAAGGTCTTGACACGCGCCATAACCCTGAGTTTACGCTTATGGAGCTCTATCAGGCATACACGGATTATCACGGCATGATGGATCTCACCGAGAATATGTATCGCCATGTTGCGCAGGAAGTTCTCGGAACAACAAAGATAGTTTATAACGGAATTGAAATGGATCTCGGAAAACCGTTTGAGCGCATCACGATGGTTGATGCCGTCAAGAAATATTCCGGTGTCGATTTCAACGAAATCAAGACTGTTGAGGAAGCACGCGCAATCGCAAAGGAGAAGCATATCGAAGTCGAGTCGAGACATAAGAAGGGCGATATCCTCAACCTCTTCTTCGAAGAATTCGTCGAAGAGCATCTCATTCAGCCGACATTCGTTATGGATCACCCGATCGAGATTTCTCCGCTCACAAAGAAGAAGCCGGAGGACCCGAACTATGTCGAGCGCTTTGAGTTCTTTATGAACGGCTGGGAAATGGCGAACGCATATTCCGAGCTCAATGACCCGATTGATCAGCGCGAACGCTTCAAGGATCAGGAGGAGCAGCTTTCACAGGGCAACGACGAAGCAAACACAACGGATGAAGACTTCCTCAATGCTCTTGAAATCGGTATGCCTCCGACAGGCGTAATAGGCTTCGGAATTGACCGTATGACAATGCTTCTCACAGACAGCGCGGCAATCCGCGATGTTCTCCTTTTCCCGACAATGAAGACAGAGAAGGAATAAGAAAAAACAATAAACTGCAGCGCGAAAGGAAACGTTTAAAATGAAAAAAGGTAAGGACAGTCGCGAGATATTCGCGGTTTTCAAAAAGGGGAGTTTCATGGAGGGTGCTGCATTCGGAGAAAAGTTTTCATATTGGTTTAAAAACGTCTTTATGTATCACCTCGCATTGCCGACGGCGGCGGTTATCCTCGCCGTCATTCTCGGAATAAATCTTATCTACAGTATAGCCAACCGCGAATATCGCGATCTTGACTATATTCTCGGCGGTGCAGTGTTTGCAAACATAGAGCAGATGGGTGAGCTTTCAGATTATTTTGCAGGTTTTCTTGATGAAAAGACGGGCAAAGACGGCGAAGCAGTTGCGCCGACCGTCGGGCATCAGATGCTCTGCACTGAAAGCACACTCGGAACAGGCGACCAGGCGCTTGCGGTGGATGAATATAACGCCGCAAGCATAGATAAAATTTCGGTCAGCATGGCGGATGATGAAATTCTTCTCTTCCTCTTTGACCGCAAATATGCCGAATGGTATGCAAAGGAGGGCGCGTTTGAGCCGCTCTCAACCTTCGGTATCGAAAGCGAAAACGAATGTTACGTCAGGGTTGACGAGCTTCCGAAGATAAAGGAGATCGGAATTCTTCACCGTGACGGAATCTATGCGGGAATAAAGATAATAACGCCCGCGCGAGAAAAGAATGAAAGAATTATGCAGAAGTATAAAAATGCAGCTGCAGTACTTTCGGGGCTTATTTCGGAAGGTTGAGGAATATGAGTATAGCTGCGGAAAGAAAATATCGCAAGAAGAGCATAAGCCCGACAAAAGTTATTCTCAGCGCATTCGCTCTGATAATCCTTTTTGGGGCCATTCTTCTGATGCTTCCTGTTTCAACGGCTGAAAGAGGACACGCGGATTTCCTGACTGCGCTTTTCACAGCAACAAGCGCAACTTGTGTCACGGGGCTTTCCGTGGTGGATACGGCATCATATTGGTCGACCTTCGGCCAGACAGTCATCCTAATCCTGATACAATGTGGTGGGCTTGGGTTTATGACCTTTGCAACTGTTTTTTCGTTAATGATTCATAGGCGAATATCAGTTAGCGAAAGAATTGTTATGTCTCAGGCGATTTCAATCGATTCTCTTTCCGGAATAGTCGGGCTGACAAAGAGAATAGTTCTTATAACGGCGATTGCGGAAGGGATTGGCGCAGCGCTGCTCGCAATTCGGTTTATTCCGGAATTTGGATTTGGTAACGGATTATTCAGGAGTATATTCCATGCTGTCTCGTCCTTCTGTAATGCGGGCTTTGATATTATGGGAATTAAAAACGGAAGTGCAGGAAGCATGAGCGAATATGCCGAGGATCCGATTGTCAGCTTGACTCTCGTTGCATTGATGGTGTTCGGCGGGTTGGGCTTTTTTGTCTGGGAGGATATAAGAAGAAAGAAGCGTTTCGGCGCCTTGTCTCTCCATTCAAAGCTTGTTTTGACAGCGACTGTGTGGCTGCTTGCTCTCGGAACTGCGGGATTTCTGATATTTGAGTTTTCAAACCCCGGAACAATCGGAGAAATGAGCCTGACTTCAAAGCTGTGTGCCTCATTGTTCCAGTCAGCAACATGCCGCACGGCGGGATTTTATACGATTCCGCAAGGAGATATGACAATTTCATCAAGGCTTCTCAGCATCGCTTTGATGTTTATCGGAGGTTCGCCGGGATCAACCGCGGGAGGTGTCAAAACGACGACTGTTGCAGTGTTGATTCTGACATCCTTGTGTGTTATGAAGGGGAAAAATGAAACAGAAGCATTTTCGAGAAAGATTTCTTATGACACGATATATAAATGCGTCGCGCTGTTTTTTTGCGGAATAGTTCTCTCCGCGGCGGGAACATTTCTGCTCGAAAGAGTGGATGGAGTCAATGCCATTGATGCAATGTTTGAATGTGTTTCCGCTATATCCACAACGGGGCTTTCTGTAGGAATAACAACGAGTCTCAGTGATGCTTCAAAAATAATACTTATTGTGTTTATGTATTTCGGACGAGTCGGCTTGCTGACGGTCAGTCTCGGAATATTGGGCAGAGAAAAGAAAAGGAAAATTTCATATCCGGAAGGAAAAATACTGATAGGATAATTTGAGGAGGCGAGGATATATGGAATCGTTTCTTATTATCGGCGCAGGCAGATTCGGAAGCGCGCTGGCGTGTGAACTTGCATCGCTTGGCCATGAGGTACTTGTGATAGATAAAAGCGAAGAGAAAATTGAGGCTATTGCAGATTATGTGACTCATTCCGTAATTGCGGATGCAAGGGACGAAGGAGTTATGGATTCGCTCGGCGTTGTGGATTTTGACGTTGCGGTTGTTGCGAACGCAGGCAGCATTGAGGATAGTGTGCTTGTAACTATTATGCTCAAGGAGCGCGGGGTCAGAAGGGTCATTGCCAAGGCGAAGGATATGCTTCATATGAAAGTGCTTGAGCGTCTTGGTGCGGATGAAATTGTGTTTCCCGAACGTGATATGGGAAAACGGCTTGCGCAGAGGCTGTCATCAAAAAATATAGTGGACTATATAGAGCTTTCGGAGGAATACAGTATTGTTGAAATAGGCGCTCCGCTTTCATGGCGCGAAAAGACCTTTGCGGAGCTGGATGTTCGTCGAAAATACGGAATGAACATAATTGCCGTGCGCAATGACAATGATGGAATAACAGTATCTCCGACAGCAAACTACAAAATTAAAGCAGAGGATATTCTTGTCGTGCTTGGAAGAAATGAGGATATCAAAAAGCTTCGCGGGGAATAGATATGTTTGAAAAAATAACAAGCCGGCAGAATCCGGAGATAAAAAGAATCCGCGCTCTTGCAAAGGACAAGTCCGAGCGAAGCCACGCGGGTGAATTCGTCTGTGACGGCGAAAAGCTTCTCGGAGAAGCAATTTCATCGGGAATGGAAATCGGGACGATACTTGCAAATGAGGAAAAATTACCAAGTCTTCCTGAAGGTTTAAAGGCAAAATGCCTCGCGGTAACGCAGGATATTCTCGACAGCATAACAACACTCAAAACCGCGCAGAGCGTCATCTTTACCTGTAAAATGAAAAAGCAGGAGGCTCTCGGCAATATCAGACGCGCAATCCTGCTTGACGGTCTTCAGGATACGGGAAACATAGGAACAATAATAAGAACGGCGGATGCATTCGGAATTGACGCTGTTTTTGCAGACGGATGTGCCGATATATATAATCCGAAGACAATTCGCTCAGCGATGGGCTCGATTTTTCGCGTGCCTGTTTTCGAGGAAAAACTTCAAAGCCTCATTCCGAGGCTTCGCGGAGAAGGATACACGGTCTATTGCTCTGAGCTTCGCGGCGATGTCGCGGAGATCTCGGAATGCGATTTTTCAAAATGTGCGGTAGTCATCGGAAATGAGGGCAACGGCGTGAGAGCCGAGGTCTCTGATCTTTGCGACAGAAGCGTCATAATACCGATGCAGGGAGGCGCGGAATCGCTCAATGCAGCGGTCGCCGCCGCAATATTTATGTTTAAGATGAGCGAAAGGTGAGAAAGCCGATGAACAAGCTTTCAAGGCTTGAAAAGTGGATATGGCTCGCTGAGGCGGTTCCCTGCGGAAGTCTTGCGGGGGATAAGCTTATCGAAGCCTTCGGCGATGTCGAAAAGATATATGAAGCCTCGCGCGAAAAATGCCGCGCGGCATATCCGAGGCTTCGCGATGCGACGCTCTCAAGGCTTTCGGACAAATCGCTTGACGGAGCAAAAAAGATTATCGAAAAATGCGCGAAAAAGAGAATCAGGGTCATAACGCGCGAAAGCTCGGAATATCCCGAAAGACTCCGGAATATTACCTGCGCTCCCATTGTCTTATATGCGAAGGGCGAGAAGCTCGATATCGATTCAACTGCCGCGATAGCCATCGTCGGAACGCGCGATGCAAGTGCCTACGGTGAAAAGGCGGCAAGGCTTCTGGGAAGAGAGATTGCGGAAATCGGCGGAATAGTTGTTTCGGGTCTTGCGAAAGGAATAGATGCATTTGCAATGGAGGGTGCATTTTCCGCAGGCGGAAAATGCATCGCGGTTCTCGGGTGCGGAGTTGATATAGCATATCCGCGCGAGAATGAGCCTCTTCAGAATAAAACGGAAATTAACGGAACAGTCCTCTCGGAGCATCCTCCGGGGACGAAGCCGGACAGAATAAATTTTCCGAGGCGAAACAGGATCATAAGCGGCCTGAGCCTCGGGACAGTCGTTGTCGAAGCTCCCGAAAAAAGCGGAGCACTCTATACGGCACAATTTGCGCTTGAGCAGAACCGCGATGTTTTTGCGGTTCCTTCGGGAATATTTGATGACAGAAGTGCGGGCACGAACAGACTCATTAGGGAGGGTGCCATGCCCGTGAGCTCGGGACGGGATATACTTTCGGAATATAAGCATCTCTTCGGAGAGAATCTTTGCTTTGAAGAGCTTCCATCGGGAAGAAAGAGAGAGACACCGCCGAAGAAGGAAGAGAAGAGAGAATACAGGGAAGAGAAAAAGAAAGAGCTTCCCGCAGGTCTTTCGGAAAAGGAGCTCGCGATAGTATCCGTGATAAAGGATGAAGCGAAGCTCGCCGATGAGATCGCGTCAGTATCGGGGCTTCCCGTCAGCGCGGTGCTCACTCATCTGACGATGCTTGAAATACGCGGAACGGTAGTGCGTCTGCCGGGAAGCAGATTTATATTAAAGTAAACATTACACTTCGCCGCAAGCGAAATGCGCGGCAGAAACGGAGCAAATATATGTCATATCTTGTAATAGTGGAGTCTCCCACCAAGGTCAAGACGATCGGAAAGCACCTCGGAAGCAAATATAAGGTAAAGGCCTCAATGGGACACCTTCGCGATCTTCCGAAAAGCGACATAGGAATAGATATCGAAGGCGGCTTTGTCCCGAAATATCTTGCGATACGCGGCAAAAGCGCGCTCGTCAAGGAGCTTCGCGCACTTGCCGAGGAGAGCGAAGCAATCTATCTCGCAACCGACCCTGACCGCGAAGGAGAGGCAATTTCGTGGCATCTCAAAGAGCTTCTCGGTCTCGACGAGAAGAAGACGAAGAGAGTCACCTTCAATGAAATTACGAAGAATGCTATCACTGAGGGAATAAAGCATCCGCGTGATATCGATGAGAACCTTGTCAACGCGCAGCAGGCGCGAAGACTTCTTGACAGAATCGTCGGCTATAAGCTTTCGCCGTTCCTCTGGAAAAAGGTGCGCTATGGTCTTTCGGCGGGAAGAGTTCAGTCTGTCGCGACGAGGCTCGTTATTGACAGAGAGAATGAGATCCGCGATTTCGTGCCGCGCGAATTCTGGACGATTGATGCAAACTTCTCAAGACTTGCGCCGAATGTCGGCGAATTTACCGCAAAGTTCCACGGAACGGAGAAAAAGAAGATCGAGCCGTCATCCGCTGAGGAGACGGACAAGATCATCGAAAGCATCAGGAATGCGGATTTCTATGTCAGATCCATTAAAAAAGGTCAGAAAAAGCGCTCACCCGTTCCTCCGTTCATAACATCAACTCTTCAGCAGGAGGCATCGCGCCGCTTCGGTATGTCACCGAGCAGGACGATGACCATCGCACAGCAGCTTTATGAAGGTGTAGAAATCGAGGGTATGGGCTCAACCGGTCTCATAACCTATATGAGAACGGACTCGCTCCGCCTTGCGGACGAGGCGATTTATTCCGTTCGCGATTTCATTTCCGGAACCTTTGGTGAGGAATATCTTCCGAAGACGCGCCGCGTATTCAAGACGAAGAAGAGCGCGCAGGATGCCCACGAAGCAATCAGACCTTCGGATGTCAAGCTCACTCCGGACAGGATAAAGAAGAGCCTCAGCGCAGACCAATATAAGCTTTATCGTGTTATCTGGTCGAGATTTGTTGCCTGCCAGATGGAGAGCGCAGTATATGACACGATGAGTGTCGATGTCGGAGCGGGAGAATATATCTTCCGTGCAACGAGCTCGCATATCGCTTTCCGCGGCTATACCGCGGTATATTCCGATATGGCGGCAGAGCTTGAAGAGGCAGAGGCAAATCTTCTCCCCGACCTCAATGAGAATGAACCTCTTAAGTTTGAGGGTGAGAAGAGCGAACAGCATTTTACGACTCCGCCTGCACGTTACACGGACGGAAGTCTCATCAAGGCTATGGAGGAAAAAGGTGTCGGACGTCCGAGCACCTATGCGCCGACGATTTCAACGATTCTTGATCGCGAATATGTAATCAAAGACGGCAAGAACCTTAAGCCGACTCCGCTGGGTGAGGTTGTCAACAGCCTTATGATGGATCAGTTTTCGGATATTATAGATGTTGAGTTTACCGCTCATATGGAGGCTCAGCTTGACGAGGTCGAAGAAGGAACGAAGGAATGGAAGCAGACTCTTTCTGATTTCTACGGTCCGTTTGCCGCAGAGCTTGAGGCGGCAGAAAAAGCGCTCGAAGGAAAGCGACTTTCCGTTCCCGATGAGGTGACGGATATAATCTGCGATAAGTGCGGAAGGAATATGGTTGTCAAGTCAGGCAGATTCGGCAAGTTCCTTGCATGTCCGGGATATCCCGAATGCAAGAACACGATGGCAATAGTTGAAAAAACTCCCGGCGAGTGCCCGACCTGTGGTGGCCAGATACTCAAGAAAAAGTCCAAGAACGGCTATGCATACTACGGCTGTGAGAATTTCCCGGAATGCACGTTTATGACATGGGATGTTCCGCAGAAGGAGAAGTGCGAGGTCTGCGGAAGGCGGAGCGTAGCCA
>JAZSHZ010000311.1:0-7991 GCA_045533555.1 Eubacteriales bacterium | reverse complement strand
TATTAATCTTTTAAGAAGAGCTAAAGAACTTGGCGATTACCTTATAGTTGTTTTATCAACGGATGAATTTAATTGGAATGAAAAACAGAAAAAATGTTATTTTTCATATGATGAACGTAAAGCACTTGTTGAATCAATAAGGTATGTAGATTTGGTTATTCCTGAGACATGTTGGGAACAGAAAGTTACGGATGTTGAGGAATATCATATAGACACATTTGTTATGGGCGATGATTGGGAAGGTAAATTCGATTTTTTGAAAGAAAAGTGCGAAGTTGTATATTTGCCGCGAACACCGGAAATATCCACAACGAAGATAAAGAATGATTTGCTTGTAAAAAAATAAATTCAATGAAAGGCGATTTTCATGAATGAAATGCAATGTAAGCTACTTGAGATGTTTAAGTGGTTTCATAATTTTTGTGTAGAAAATGATTTTAAGTATTATGCTCTTGGTGGAACAGCTTTAGGTGCGATCAGACATAAAGGGTTTATTCCGTGGGACGATGATATCGATATTGGTATGTATCGTAAAGATTATGAGCGTTTGAAAAAGTTCGTTAAGAATCATTCTGACAAGAGATTTGTTTTCGAGTTTCCCGGAGAGAATAAGGATTTCACTTATGCACTTGCTAAATTATATGATAAGACCACAACTTTGGTTGAATCCACAAGATATAAGATTAAGCGAGGTTTATATATAGATATATTTCCAATTGATAATATCGGAGATGATGAAGCAGAGGCGATTTCTAATTTTAAAATAATTAACAGAAAATTTTCCTTATACCTGACAACGGCATGTGCATTGAGAAAAGGTAGAAAATTATATAAGAATATTGCAGTTTTATTATCAAGAATCATACCCGGTTTTATTTTTGATAACAGAAAATTACTAAATGATATTGAAATGTTTTGTAAGAAGAAAAAAGACGATGAGTCATGTTATGTAGTAAATACATATGGTGCGTGGAGAGAAAAAGAAATAGGAAAACGTGAATGGTTCGGAAATCCTGTTTTGCATCAGTTTGAAAGTATGGAAATATTTTGTCCTGAAGACTACGATGCATATTTAAATGCATTATATGGAGATTATATGCAGTTACCTCCTATAGAAAAACGAGTATCACATCATGAGTTTTTGAGAATTGACTTGGAAAAATCATATTTGGAATAAGAAAGAAATAGCATAATGATTATTTTACATATTGCATCAATTAAAAATGATCCGTTTAACGGAGTATGTGTGGTTGTTCCTAAGCATATTCAATATCAATGTAAATATGAATGTGTAGGATTCGTTAATGTTAATGATGATATTATAGAAGGAATAAGCAACCAATTTAGCTATTCCCGATCCTCCCTATTTGTTAATTTACCGGAAAAGTTTAAGAAGCCTGATTTAGTTGTATTTCATGAAGTATATAAAAAAGAGTTTGTAAAAATATCGAATGAGCTTCATGAGAGAGCGATTCCATATGTAATAGTACCTCATGGATGTCTTACTAAAGAAGCACAACGTAAGAAATGGTGGAAGAAAATTCCCGCAAATTTTTTTGTTTTTGGAAGATTTTTAAAAAAAGCAAATGCGTTTCAATATTTATCTATTGATGAAAAAAATCGTTCTACTCACTTCTGTAAAAATGATTTTATAGGAACAAATGGTTTTGATACGAAGTGTGTAACTTCTTCTCGTAAAGACGGGGAGATAAGATTAATTTATATCGGTAGATTGGAAATGCATATTAAAGGCCTGGATTTAATGCTTGCAGCTATAAAGAAAATTGAAAATTATTTACGGGCAAATAGCTGCCGTTTATATATTTATGGACCGGATAAGGATAATCGTCGTAAAGTATTAGCTGATTTGATTCTCAAACTGAAAATTAGCGATTTGGTTTATTTGAACGACGCAGTCTTAGGGGCGGAAAAAGAACATGCATTAATAAACAGTGATGTTTTTATTCAAACTTCAAGAAGCGAAGCAATGCCTACTGGTATTTTGGAAGCATTGAGTTATGGTATTCCATGTTTGGTAACGGAAGGAACGAGATTAGGAAAAGAAATATCTGTTTATGATGCAGGCTGGGTTTCTAGAACAAACAAGAATGCTATTGCTAAAAAAATCATCGAAGCTATTAGGCAAAAAGAATTATGGGCCAATAAATCAAAAAATTCAATTCGATTGATATCTGAAAATTTTGAATGGAACCATATAACAAAAAAAATATTGGAAAATTATAGAAAAATCATTTGATTTTGAGGTCGATGATATGGGTTTTGAAAGTTGGATAGAAAGGACAATGATTATAGAGCGACTTTGCGGCGTTGCTCTATATGCAATAGTTTTGTTTTGGTTTTATTTTTTAATAAAGAAAGCCAATGGTTATAAAACTGTAAAAAAATATCTGAATTATTATATTGTTGTTTTGTGCTTGATGGCATTCTTTTTTATTCCACCACAAACGTGCGATTTGTTTAGATGGTTTGATATGTCGGAAAACTGGCATTTTTATTCTTTTTATGAATTTTGTAATGTAAAGGCATTTACAAGTACATCTCCTATTGCGTATATTTTTGTCTATTTATGTAGATTAACGGGAGTTGACGGTATTCTTCCTGCTTCGTGTGCATTTGTTTTTTTTGGTAATGTTTTTTTTGTTTTAAAGGATTTGGTAAAAAAACATGATGCCCTTCCCAAAAACATTGCTACATCGTTATTGGTGATAATGTCCACCGGAATACTTATGGACGCAATGGGGGGAGTTCGTTGTTTTCCGTCACTATCAATTTTGGCAAGATGTTTTTATGAAGAAATTTATAATGATAAAGCTATGATAAAAACTCTTCCGTGGGAAATTGTTGCATGTTTAATTCATCCAATGAGCATTATTGTTCTTGCGATTAGATTCTTTTTTTTGGTTTTTCAAAAGAATAATAATATTTTTATAAAATTTTTTAATGTTTTAATAGCGATAATTTTCTGTTTTTTTGCTATCAAATATGCTCCTATTTATATCGGTGCAGCATTAGACAAAGCTGATTCTTACATTAGTTCCTCTAATGGGTATACATATAAGTGGGGGTATGTTATTAGTATTATTATCATCTTGCAAATTTTTATTGTTCTACTACATTATAAAAAAATTAAATCTTGTTATATTTGGAATATGTGCGCGTTTAACTCCGTTTTATTCTTAATAGAGGTGCTTTTTTCGTTTGAATATAGCATTTTTCATAGAACAACTTTGTTTTCAGCAATTATGCTTTCACCATTGATATCAAAAATAGATGTTTTGCCGGGAAAAGGTGATACTTTAAGGGTGAAACTTGAAATATTGTCGATTGTCATGTTGTTAGTTGCTTGTGTAAGAGGAGATTTATCTGCATATAAATTCTTCTTGTTATAGGAGGTTATGTTTTTGAATGATTTAATCAGTATAATTGTTCCTGTATATAATGCTGAAAAATATTTAAAAAAATTATTGCATGCCTTAAAAAAGCAAACATATATAAATATCGAAGTTATTATGATTGATGATGGCTCTGATGATTCTAGCTCGGAAATATGTAAATCTTTTGCGAAAATTGATTGTCGCTTTTTATATTTTTATCAAGATAATGCGGGTGTTTCTTCTGCCAGAAATAAAGGAGTTGATATTGCGCGCGGAAAGTATATTACTTTTGTGGATAGCGATGACTGGGTTGACGATGATTATATTGAAGAGTTGTATAAGTTGTTGATACAACATAATAGTGATATATCAATTGTTTCATTACAACGGTCAAATGAGCATTTTTTTGAAAATGATGAAATTAATCTGGATCAAAAGAGTGCTTTGATATGTTTGTATGTCGGTGACGAATATGATGTTGGTGTGTGTGGAAAGTTATTCAAAAATTCACTTTTTTATGATGTGAAATTTTCAGAGGATATCGCAATTGCAGAGGATTACATTGTGTCAGCTAAGCTGATGAGTAGAGCAGAGCGAATTGTTTTCAAAAATATACCTAAATATCATTATTTTCAAAATCCCGAATCTGCAACGAAGGTGAAATGGAATCCCAAGGTTTGGTCTTGCCTGAAAGCTGCTGAAGAATTATATAACATTATTTCTGATAGTTATCCTGAGGAAATCGTTTTGGGTAAGCTCCGCGCTTGTACTACTGTTATGGTTATACCTAAAAAGCTTTCCGGTTGTGGACGTCTTGAAATAGATGACTATAATTTATTAAAAAATGAACTTTTGAAATATTATTCGGATGAAGTTTATTATAAAGCAAAAAGAAAAGAAAAGTTAGAATTTAAATTCTTCCTTAAGGGAAGAATTGCTTACATTATATACAGAAAAATTGTTAAATGTAAATTTGCCGTTATACTACGTAATTCCTTAACGAAAAGAGGACTAATGTGAAACAGATAAAAATCGGATCTGTATTATCATATCTTCAAATGGTGTGTAGCATTCTTATAACATTGTTCTATACTCCTGTGATGATACGGTTGATGGGGAACAGTGAATATGGATTATATAATACTGTTTCGTCACTTATTTCCATTATAGCGTTACTTAATCTGGGATTTGGCAGTAGTTATATAAGATATTACTCGGATTTAAAATCAAAAAATGATTCATATGGAATATATCGTCTGAATGGAATGTTTTTGCTTATATTTTCTTTTATAAGCATTATTGTTATTGTGTGTGGTTCTTTTTTGATTAACAATTTGAAACTGGTTTTCTCAGCGGGATTAACAAGCGAAGAATATGAAATTGCAAAAAAACTGTTTACTGTGTTAATTATCAATCTTGCAATTTCGATTCCGATGAATATTTTTACATGCATAATAACTGCACGGGAAAGTTTTGTCTTTTTTAAATTGGTAAGCTTGTTAAAGACAATTGCGAGTCCACTTCTTGCGCTTCCGTTGTTGCTTTTGGGATTTCGTTCTTTTGGAATGGTTATATCAATATTGATTATTTCTGTAGCTTGTGATATTTTATATTTGGTTTATGTTTTTTTATTTTTGAAAGAACGCTTTATTTTTAATAATTTCGATGTTTGTTTGTTCAAAGATATTTTTTCTTATACAATACTTATCGCCATTCATCTTGTTGTTGATCAAATCAATTGGAATGTTGATAAGGTTTTGTTGGGGCGTTTCAAAGGAACTTCGGATGTCGCTGTTTATTCTGTAGGATATTCTTTGTATGCCCATTACATGACACTTGGACTCGCTTTTGTTAATTTATTCTTTCCGAGAGTTCATAGCGTTGTTTCATCCGGATTTGAGAGAATTAAATTAAGAGAAAAGCTTACGGATATTTTTTCTAAGGTTGGTAAAATTCAATTCGTAATATTAGCGCCGGTCGCTCTCGGCTTTGTTTTCTGGGGAAAGGCATTTATTAACTTTTGGGTTGGAAAAGAGTATTCGATATCGTATTATGTTGCTTTACTTTTGATAATTCCGGGAAGCATTGATATAATTCAGAATATAGGAATTGAAATTCAACGCGCGCAGAAATTGCATAAATTCAGAGCAATAGTTTATATAATTATGGCGGTTGTAAATGTTGTTGTTTCAATTATTCTTTGCCCAAGATTTGGTGTTATTGGATGCGCGTTTGGAACAGCGGTATCATTAATTCTCGTTCAAGGTATTGTTATTAATTTTTATTATCATAAAAAATGCAATTTGGATGTTATTGCGTTTTGGAAGTCTATTACAGGGAGTTGCAAGACTCTTTTACTTCCGATTGTTTTCGGACTGATCTGTAAATTTATACGTCCGGAAATAAGCTTGATAGAATTAATTGTTCAACTTTGTATTTTTAGTTGTATTTACGTAGTTTCTTTATATTTCTTTGGCTTGGATTATAATGACAAAACCAAGATAAAGAACATTTTACTTAAAAGGAAAAATATATGATTGAATCACACAAGCTTTTTTTGAAAATTATAACTGAATATTTGCATAAAAATGTTTATGATAAAGCTTTATCTGATGCAGAATATCAAGCATTATTTGATGAGTCACAGCGCCATAATTTGGTTCATATACTTGGTGTGGTTTTGAAAAATTGCCTTTCTGCAGAGCAGAAGAAAAAACTTTTTGATTTAAGCATTCAAATTATCTCACATTTTGAGAAACAGGATTATTTCAGAAAACAGATTTATGATTCTTTTGAGAATGCTTCGATAGATTATATTCCGCTCAAAGGGAGTGTTTTGAAGGATTATTATAATGAGCCCTGGCACAGGACTTGCGGAGATATCGATATCCTCGTCAGGCCAAATGAGATTGAACGCGCGGTTAACGTTTTGCTGGGAAATAATGTATGCGTGTTGAAAGACAGAAGCGAGCATGATGTTGTTTTTGTTCATCCCAACGGTTCAATTCTTGAACTGCACTATGATTTGCATGAAGAAGAATGCTCTGTTGAAAAGGTTTGGGAGACTGCATATCAAACGGATGATTCGCATTGCTATAATATGCAAAATGAGATGTTTGCTTTTTGCCATATTGCACATATGGCGAAGCATTTCAGGAGAAGTGGTTGCGGGTTGAGGCCTTTTGTGGATTTTTATATCATTAAGAACAGAATTGAATTTGATGATAATACATTGCAAACTATGTTGGATGAATCCGGACTTTTAAAGTTTTATCATTCTGTTGTTTATCTAACCGAGAGTTGGTTCGAAAACAAAGTTATTTTGCCTGAACTTGAAGATGTTTCTGCCTTTGTTTTAAATGGGGGTGTTTTTGGTTCTGTCGAAAACAAAGTTGCTATAAAACGTTCGAAAATGTCGGGTTTGAAATATTTTTGGAAACGTGCATTTGTTTCCAAAGAAAGCCTGGCATATAAATATCCTATTTTAAACAAGCATCCGTATTTGTATTTTATATGTAATTGCCATCGATGGTACAGATTGATTTTCAAAGGGAAATTTGATGTTGTAAAAGAAGAATTGATCACTAATGCATCATTAAATAATGATATCTCAAATAAAATTGAAAAAATGTATTCTCAAATTGGATTATAAAAGTGAGGTAATACAAATGAAAAAGGTAATGTTGGTTTTTGGCACTCGTCCTGAGGCAATCAAAATGTGCCCGCTCGTTAATGAGCTTAAGGACAGAAAGGGAGTTGAGACGATTGTTTGCGTAACGGGTCAGCACAGACAAATGCTTGATCAGGTTCTGGATGCATTCAAGGTAACACCCGATTATGACCTTTCTGTCATGAAGGACAAGCAGACACTTTTTGATATTACAACGAATATCCTTATGAAGATAAAGGATGTTCTTGAAGAAGTAAAGCCTGATGTTGTTCTTGTGCATGGTGATACTTCGACGACATTCGTTACGGCGCTCGCGTGCTTCTATCTTCAGATTCCGGTAGGTCATGTCGAAGCAGGTCTCCGTACATATAACATTTATAGTCCATTCCCGGAGGAATTCAATCGTCAGGCTGTTTCGATTGTTTCCAAATATAATTTTGCTCCCACGGAGATGTCGAAAGAGAATCTTCTCCGAGAGGGAAGAGATGAGGCATCTATTTATGTTACGGGTAACACTGCGATTGATGCTTTAAAGACAACGGTCAGAGATGATTATACTCATCCCGAGCTTGAATGGGCATCTGATAGCAGACTTATTATGATTACTGCACACCGCCGTGAAAATCTCGGTGAGCCCATGCACAACATGTTTCGTGCTATTCGCAGAATCATTGACGAAAATCCTGATGTCAAGGCGATTTATCCCATTCATATGAATCCGCTTGTAAGAAAAGCTGCAGATGAGGAACTTGGCGATTGCGACAGAATTCATATTATTGAACCGCTTGAAGTTTTGGATTTCCATAACTTCCTTGCGAGAAGCTTTTTGATTCTCACGGATTCGGGAGGAATTCAGGAAGAAGCTCCGTCGCTTGGAAAGCCTGTTCTTGTTATGCGTGACACGACCGAGCGTCCTGAGGGTATTG
>JAZSHZ010000217.1:0-16914 GCA_045533555.1 Eubacteriales bacterium | reverse complement strand
TACGTCGAGAGGTGAGGTTTGAACAAAACAAGCGGAAAACGCCTTGAAATTTGATGTTTCAAGGCGTTTTATATACAATTCTCCGTTTTTTTGTAAATTGGTTTTGTGAAAATTTGAGACAGAACGACACATAGATCATTCCCTATATATAAATTCTCCGCTTGTGTTCTTGTGCCTTTTCGACAGTCTGACCGTCGGATGAATATCCGACGGTTTTGCACAATGTTGCGCTATAAGATGAAAATCTTGTCGCTTTTTCAAAAAAAGATTGATTTTTGTGCTATTGCTTGATATACTTTGCATGTGGATTAAAATTATCTTATGTGGAGGAATTTTAAATGTCTGAACTTGCAATTTTTGGCGGTCCCAAAGCCGTCACTTACAAAAAAACAGGTAAGCACGACGGAAGCGATGTTTTCGCATGGCCGATCGTAACAAAAGAAGATGAAGAAGCAGTTCTCGAAGTCATTCGCAACGGTGCGATGAGCGGAACTGATATCACAAAGGAATTCGAAAAGGATTTCTGCGCATGGATGGGTTGCAAATATGCTCTCGGGACAAATAACGGAACAAATGCTCTCCATGCAGCGATGTTCGGTTGCGGAGTAGGTCGCGGCGATGAAATCATCTGCCCGTCGACGACATATTGGGCAAGCTGCACTGCGGCAATCAACCTCGGTGCAACGGTTGTCTTCTGCGATATCGATCCCAACACACGTTGTGCGGATGCGAAATCCATTGAAGCAAAAATTTCCGATAAGACAAAGGCTATCGTCGTTGTTCATTATTGCTCACATCCGGCTGATATGGATGCTATCATGGCTGTTGCAAAGAAATATAATGTCAAGGTTATCGAAGATGTTTCGCATGCACAGGGCGGTATGTATAAGGGCAAGAAGCTTGGAACAATCGGTGATGTTGGTGCGGCATCCCTTATGTCTGAGAAATCCCTTGCGATCGGTGAAGCCGGTATTCTCTATACCGATAATATTGAAATCTATGAGAGAGCAGTTGCATTCGGTTCCTATGAGCGCTTCGGCGATCCAGACACTGTTCATACCGAATATTTGAAGCCTCTTGCAGGTCTTCCGCTCGGCGGCTTTAAGCACAGAATGCATCAGGTTTCTTCCGCGATGGGAAGAGTTCAGCTCAAGTATTATGATGAGCGTTGCGCAGCAATCAACAAGGCGATGAATGAGCTTGCCGATATTCTCGATGGAGTTCCGGGTATCAGGATTACCCGTCCTAACTACGAAGAGGGAACAACTATGGCAGGTTGGTATGCACCTGTTGCTACATATGTAAGCGAAGAGCTTGGCGGACTTTCTATCTCCCGCTTCTGCGAGGCTGTCAGAGCAGAAGGTGTTGAAGACGGCGCAAACCCGGGATGCAACCGTCCGCTTCACACGCATAACCTCTTCAAACTTGCCGATGTTTTTGGCGATGGCAAGCCGACCCGTATTGCAAATGCAGACAGAGACGTCCGTGAGCTTGATAAGGATCTCGAGGTTGCTTCGGGTATTTCGAAAAGAACCTTCTCGCTCCCGATGTTCCGCGGCTATGATCATGATGTCGTTATGCAGTATGCAAGCGCATTCAAGAAGGTAGCTGAAAACTACAAGGAGCTCCTCGCTGATGATCCGGGCGATCCTGAGATGCTCGGTGGATGGCACAGAATTGACCATAAGAAAAAAGTGGGCGACAAATAATTGAAAAACCTCCGTTGGACTTTGTTCCAACGGAGGTTTTTGCATATCTGTTATGTTGTCTGCTGTGCATAGTGGAAAGGTGAAATTCCGTATCTTCTTTTGAAGGCACGGCTGAAATAGAGAGGGTCGTTGTATCCTACCGAGAAGGAAACTTCGCTTATTGTGGAATAATCCCCGCTGTCGATGATTGCCTTTGCGTGGGATAATCGTCTGGACAATATATATTTCTGCGGGCTTTCTCCATAACGTGAGAGGAATATTTTTCGGAAATATGTGCCTGAGATTCCGCAAAGCTCGTGTAAGCAGTCAATCCTCAGATCGCAGTCGTAAATGTGCTTTTTTAAATGTGCAACGGCTGAGAAAATGAGATTGTCTTTTTCGTTATCGGGGTGTGTCAGGTTTTCAAGGAAGTCGAGATGCGACAGGAGATTATAAAAAAACGAATAACATTTATAATGCTCCGCATTGCTTCCGAATTTCCATAAATCGGGAAGAGTGTTTTGAAAATCCTCCAGTTCGTGAAAGCCCTCGAGCGGTTTGGTGAAAGGGCGCGGAGGTTCAGGGAAATCTGCAGAAAACACTATTGAAACAAACTTGCACGGAGCTTGTGTTACAAGCGTGTTGTAAGCGGAGCCGCGGGGAATGAATGATATATTTCCCGCAGGCGTATCCATAATGCGGTCATGAAAGAAATAACGCAAATTTCCTTCGGTGCGGAAGATAAAAGCGTTGCTTTTTCTTGAAGCGACGGAGGATTGCGGCTGTGATGTACCGCGGCGAATGTTTTCTATTTTTAAATTTTCTATGCTTCCAAACATCTTTTTATCACTCCGATATCTGTGTTGTACTTATATTCTAACATGTCTGGTTGTTTTTAGCAATCAGGAAAATTGAAAAAAATGTGTTGAAAAATCCATATTGTTGCAAGTATTCTATGTACTTATTCTTCCTTTATGCTATAATTCTTTCAACGGAGGATGATGAATATGGCTTTGAAGACAAAAAAATCGGAAATGATTGAAGGGCCTCTTTGGGGGAAGATTCTGAAATTTGCGGCATTTTATCTGCTGACGGCATTTCTCCAGAAATTCTATAATGCGGCCGATGTTATGGTTGTCGGGAAATTTGCGGGCCATCAGGCTCTAGCGGGTGTCGGGACATGCACGACAATCGTGAATTTGTTCATCAACTTCATTCTTGGGTTGTCCGCAGGCGCAACGATTGTTCTCGGTCAGGCAATCGGTGCGGGCAATCGTGAGGGTATAAGCAAGGCGGCACACACAGCCGTCGCAGTTGCGGTGTGCGGAGGTCTGACTATTTCGCTTGTGTGCACTCTGTTCACAAAGTCTCTTCTCGGTCTGGTTGGAGTCCCTGAAGATGTTATGCCTTATGCTGAGGTTTATTTAAGAATTATTGCTCTGGGTTTTGTTCCTGCTCTCGTCTATAATTTCGGTGCGGCTATTCTTCGTTCAAAAGGGGATACGAAGCGAGCTCTCTATATAGTCTCGGTTTCGGGTATAATAAATGTAGGTCTCAATCTTTTGTTCGTTTGTGTTTTCAAAATGGAAGCGGGCGGCGTTGCACTTGCAACGATCATCTCTCAGCTTTTCTCGGCGGCTGCGATTATGTATATACTCTCAAGAGAACCTGATGAAGTGAGAATATCTTTGAACAAGATAAGAATATATAAAGAACCTTTTGTAAAAATGCTGAAATTCGGCTTGCCTTCAGGTGTTCAGAGCAGTGTCTTTTCGCTCTCGAATATGCTGGTTCAGTCGAGCATAAACAGCTTCGGCGCGGCGGCTATGGCAGGAAGTGCGGCAGAATCAAGCATAGCGGCATTTTATAATGAAATGGGCAATAGCCTTTATCATTCTTCGCTTGTTTTTGTCAGCCAGAACTATGGAGCGCGGAAATTTGATCGCATAAAGAAAGTTATCGGAATCTGCTTCACATATGTTTTTGCAGCTTGGGTGTTGCAATCGTTTATAACTTTCTTCTTCGGAGAAGAGCTTATCGGTCTTTATACAAATGACAATGCGGCATTGATAATGGGACTTCGCAAATTCAACATTATCGGTTATTCTTATATAGCTCACGCAATAATGGTAGTCATGAGCGGCGCACTGAGGGGGATGGGAGCGTCCTTCTTTAATATGATTATGTCAATTCTTGGCGTCTGCGGAATACGCATTATATGGATTTTGACTGTGTTTAAGCAAATAGGAACATTTGAGTCTTTATTTGCGTGTTATCCGGTATCGTGGGCAGGTACCGTCATTTTCTATTTGATTATGTTCGTGATTGTCTATAAAAGAGCCAAGCGGCACGCATAGGATATGATCACAGTCATGATGCGGTTTTATATGAAGAATATTGCTTTTTGTGAAATGGTTTGATATACTTTATTTAGTACGAAATGTTTTTGTGAGTTTATTATATTTCAGGAGGTTTCTATTATGTCAAAGCTTGCGCTTTTAGGTGGAGAAAAGTTTGTAACAAAAGAAGCGGGCAATATGTTCAAATGGCCTATCGTAACAAAGGAAGACGAAGATGCGGTTCTTGAAGTTTTAAGAGCGGGTGCAATGAGTGACTCTTCCGTAACAAAGGCTTTTGAAGAAGATTGGTGCAAATGGACAGGCTCAAAATATGCTCTCGGAACAAATAACGGAACATCGGCTCTTCACTGCGCAATGTTCGGTTGCGGAGTAGGCCACGGTGATGAAATCATTTGTCCGTCAATCACATATTGGGCGAGTTGTACTGCAGTTTTCAATCTTGGAGCAACTGTTGTTTTCTGCGATATCGACCCGATAACACGTAATATAGACCCGAAAAAACTCGAATCCAAAATTACAAAGAAAACAAAGGCTATTGTAGTTGTTCATTATGAGTCCTATCCTGCGGATATGGATGAAATCATGGCAATTGCAAAGAAACACAATATCAAAGTTATTGAAGATGTTTCTCATGCGCAGGGCGGAAAGTATAAGGGTAGAATGCTCGGCACGATCGGTGATGTAGGTGCGGCATCTCTTATGTCGGGCAAGTCCTTTGCAATGGGCGAAGCAGGTATTCTCCAGACAGACAACAAAGAGATTTATGACCGTGCAATAGCTTTCGGTATGTATGAAAGATTCAATAATGACAATATCGACACAGAATCTTTAAAACCGTATGTTGGATTGCCTCTTGGTGGTTTCAAATTCAGAATGCATCAGCTTTCTTCCGCGATGGGCAGAGTTCAGATTAAATATTATGATGAGCGCTGCGCTGAGATTGATAAGGCGATGAATTATTTCCTTGATCTTATTGATGACCTTCCGGGCATGCGTCCGCGTCGCGTTGATTACAGTACGGGTTCAACAATGGCGGGCTGGTATGCAACGACGGGAATCTATGTCCCCGAAGAACTTGGCGGTCTTTCCGTAACTCGCTTCACCGAAGCGATTCGTGCAGAAGGGGTTGAGGGCGGCGTAACCGCAGGCTGCAACCGTCCGCTTCATACGCACCCGATTTTCCAGACGGCGGATGTATTCGGAGAAGGAAAACCGACCCGTATCGCAAACTCCGAAACCGATATCCGTGAGATGGATAAAGATCTCGAGGTTGCTGAGAATATTGGAAAATATACATTCCATCTTCCGTGGTTCAAGCATTTTGATAAAGAGCTCATAGAGCAGTATGCAGGTGCTTTCAGAAAAGTCTGTGAAAATTATAAGGATCTTCTTCCGGGCGATGAAGGTGACCCTGAAAAAATCGGCGGATGGCATCGCCATCAGCACAAGAAATAATAAGAAATTGCTGTGTTAAGCGGCTTGAAAGCAAAAAATAGGGTGAAAATAGTAAAATATTGCTCTAAACTTTAAAATTCTTGTGAAAATATAACTTAGGCATTGAAATTTAAATTTATGTTTGCTATACTGTTCTCAATAATAGCAGGAAAGCAATATTATCCTGCAAACGGAATAATCCGTAATAATTTTTAGGAGGATATGCATTATGTCAGAACTCGCATTGTTTGGCGGCAAGCCGGCAGTAACATATGAAGGAACCAACCTTAATGATGGTTCCGATATGTTCAAGTGGCCGATAATTACAAAAGAAGATGAGGACGCAGTTCTTGAAGTTCTCCGTCGCGGTGGAATGAGCGGAACGGATGTCACAAAGGAATTTGAGAAGGAATATTGCGAATGGTCGGGCTCCAAGTATGCTCTTGGTACTTGCAACGGCACAGCAGCTCTTCTCGCAGCTATGTATGGCGCAGGCGTAGGCCGCGGTGATGAAGTCATTTGCCCGTCGGTTACATACTGGGCAAGCTGCACAAGCGCACTCACTCTCGGCGCTACAGTTGTTTTTGCTGATATCGATCCCGTAACTCTTTGCCTTGACCCGAAGAAGCTCGAAGCAAAGATCACGGATAAGACAAAGGCAATCATGGTTGTTCACTACCTCAGCTATCCGGCTGATATGGATGAGATCATGGCTATCGCAAAGAAGCACAATGTTAAGGTTATCGAAGATGTTTCCCATGCACAGGGCGGTCTCTATAAGGGTCGTAAGCTCGGAACAATCGGTGATGTAGCTGCTGCTTCTCTTATGGCAGGTAAATCCTTCGCTATCGGTGAAGGCGGTATCCTCCAGACAGACAATATTGAAATCTATGAGCGCGCAATCGCATTCGGAACATATGAGCGCTTTACAAAGGATTTCCAGACAGAGTATCTCAAGCCCCTCGCAGGTCTCCCGCTTGGCGGACATAAGCACAGAATGCATCAGCTTTCTTCTGCTTGTGGCCGCGTACAGCTCAAGCATTATGATGCACGTTGCGAAGAGATCCGTAAGGCAATGAACTATTTCTGGGATCAGCTCGAAGGAACTCCGGGTATCCGCGCACACCGTGTTGACGAGAAGACAGGTTCCAACATGGCAGGTTGGTATGCTGCTCACGGTCTCTATGTTCCGGAAGAACTCGGCGGTCTTTCCGTAACACGTTTCTGCGAAGCACTTCGTGCAGAAGGTGCACCTGTTGGTCCCGGATGCAACCTCGCACTCCACACACATCCGGTATACAACAATGCAGACGTATATGGAGATGGCAAGCCGACCCGTATCGTATTTGCAAACAAGGATGTTCGTGAGATGGACAATGACCTTGAAGTTTCCGAGAATATCGGAAAGCTCACATATAGCATTCCGTGGTTCAAGAAGTTCGATAAGGAGATTATCGATCAGTATGTAAATGCATTCAAGAAGGTTTGTGCAAACTACAAGGAACTCCTTGCTGATGATCCGGGCGATCCGGAGAAGCTCGGCGGATGGCACTTCTTCAAGCACACAGTCAAGAAAGGCTAATCTTCGAAAAGGTATAACGAAAACGGCAGACGTGAGTCTGCCGTTTTTTTGCCCTATTTTACACAAATGCGTATTTAAAAAACACAGTTGATGTGGTATAATACAGTAAACTTTTATATAGGAGGAGTCTTGTGTGGAAAGAGATATCGTTTTAAATGGTGTTCATATCGGTGAGCATTCTTTTGAACCTGAAAAGGTTATAGATGAAATCTATGAGCGTTGTGTTAAGCCGGGGCTTAATTTTGTGACTATAAGGACAAGGGAAGAAGTTGTTCCGCAACATTATTTCATAGAGTGGGCTAAATATATGGCGGAGCATAAGATATATTTTGTTTTTCTCTATACGGTTCAGCATGTAGCGGAAGGCAATGATTCGCAGTTTGCTCCTGAGACGGTTGCTGAGATGAAGAGAATTGCAGGTGAGTATTTTATAGGTGATATGATTGGCGAGACGGGAAGTTCGTTTGCCTGCAAATTTCCCGGATATTATAAAAAGAAACCCGGTAAGAGAAATGGAGATTCTCACGTATTATTGAAAAAACGCGAGAGTATGAAAGAAGCTCACGATGACTATGTCGTCGGTGTTTCTAAATTTATTGAGATTGATAAGAAGCTTGGTATGCCCGATATTGTTTCCGTAGAGGCGACGGGGCTCAATAAATATAATGCCGAAGCGGGTGTAACGATTCCGATGCTTGAGCTTATGTGCGGAAGTCCGGATGTGCTTGTTTCTTCGCTTCGCGGTGTTGCGAGATCGATTGATTCAAAGCTTTGGGGAACATATGTTGCGCATGAGTGGTATGGTGGAATGCGCCATGATGATATTCTTAAGAGAAAGCGTCTTGAACTTGCATATAAATATGCATATATTGCGGGGACGAATGCATATTGTCTTGAAAGTGGCGATGAATGTATCGAATCCTATGGGCATAAATTTGGAGTTGATTCCGAAATTTGTGAGGATTACCGCAAGGTTCTTGTTGATACGATGAATTATATAAAAGAAGATTTCAGACCGAAAGGCGGTCCGAAAGTAAAGGTTGCTTTTGTTTCCGGCCTCCATGATGCATGGGGAGGGTGGGGCGGTAGCTCCGTCTGGAATGCTTTTAATCAGGAAAATTGGGGACATAGTGAAGCTGAGCATTCGTGGAGAATTGCGAAAGAAATCGGAACAAAGCGCACCTGGGAGGATATCGCAAACTACGGAGAAGAGGATTTGTCTGCATATCCTGCATATGGTATGTATGATATAGTTCCGATTGAAGCATCGGTTGATTGCCTTTCAAAATATGATTATCTCATATTCCTCGGGTGGAATTCAATGACAGATGAAAATATGGATAAGCTCTATGAATATGTCCGACGCGGAGGTAGATTGCTCATGAGTGCCGCCCACCTCAATTGTTCGGAGAAGCGCGGAGGAGAGCTTGAGTTCCCGCCTGAGGATAAAGTCAAAAAACTCTTTGGGGCAACGTATACAGGCGAAACGGTGCGCACGAATGACGGCGTCAAGGTGCGTTATGATGCATTGAATGAAGAGCTTCTTTATCCGGGAACAAAGAGTTTTGTCTGCGACCCGATATATTCCGAAGGGTATGTGGAATATGCGAAATTCGAGCTTTGCGGAGCATATGAAACAGCATTTGTAAGCGGCTCATTTGCGAATGACCCGAGCGATCTTCCTGCAATAATTGAGAATAAAATAGGCGATGGTATAGCAACTCTCGTGACGAGCATAAACTATCCGGGTCATCCTTCGCTCTATCCGCTCTATCGCGCTATCGTCCGCGAGATGATAACGGCAAGTGCGAGAGCATGTGATATAAAGGTAATCGCATCAGACAGACTTCGTTGGGCAACGTATGAAGGAAATAAGCTCTATCTTCTCAACACGGATTACGATCTCCCGATAACGGTAAAAATCGTTCATGAAGGAAAAACACAATTTGTGACGCTCGAGTCACTTGAACTCAAGAGCATTCAGCTTTAATGCAAAAATCGCTTCTGCAAAAATGCAGAAGCGATTTTGCTATTTCGTTTTGCTCGGGAGAATGAATATAAATACGAGAGAACTTATAAGCAGGAAATACGGGTAGAAAAGATAAGGCATGATTTCAAAGGCTGAAACTGCATGGCCTGAAACCGCTGCAGCAGAAACTGCGACAAGCATTTGTGCGCCATAGGGGATAATGCCCTGGAATATGCATGAGAATGTGTCAAGAATCGATGCAGCCTTTCTTGGGGAAATGTCATAGCTTTCGGACATTTCTTTCGCTATCGGATTCGCCATAACGATTGCAACGGTGTTGTTTGCGGTGGCTATATCCATAGCGCCGACAAGAAGACCCATACCGAGCTGACCGCCGCGTTTTCCACGGAAAACGCGCTTTATTGCAGAAAGAAGAGCGTCAAATCCGCCGTGCTCTCTTATGAGAGCGCAAATTGCGGAGACAAGGATTGCGACCATCGCTGTTTCAAACATACCTGCCGCGCCGTCTTTCATATTGACGAGGAGTGACATTGCATCGGCTGCGCCTGTTGCAAGCATAATAGCAGAACCGGAAACGATTCCGATAAGAAGGACGACGAAAACATTGATTCCGATGATTCCGCCTATGAGAACAAGAAGATAGGGGATTATCTGGATGAGGTTATAATCATTTGAAACAGAGCCTTTGATTTCTGTATTGAGTGAAAGAAGGAGAATTATAACAAGAGAAATGATTGCCGCGGGGAGTGCGATGAAAAAGTTTTCGCGGAATTTATCCTTCATTGCGCATCCCTGACCATTGCAAGCTGCGATGGTTGTGTCTGAAATAAATGAGAGGTTATCTCCGAACATCGCACCGCCGACAACGGAACCGATGCAGAGCGGGAGCGCGAAGCCGGATGCGGCGGAAACGGAAATTGCGATCGGTGTTATGAGAGTTATTGTTCCAACGGAAGTTCCCATTGCAAGGGAAACGAAGCAGCTGACAACGAAAAGAACCGCAACTGAAAATTTCGGCGGAATAATGGAAAGAAGGAAATAAGCGACGCTGTCTGCGCTTGAGCGGCCTATAACGCCGACGAAAATTCCTGCAAAAAGGAAGATGAGAATCATCGTTATTATATTCTTGTCACCGACTCCTTTTCCCATAACGGAAAGTTTTTCGTCAAAAGAAAGGTTTCTGTTTTGAATGCAGGCAAAAAGTAATGCTACAAGAAAGCAAACTATTATCGGAATATTATAGAATCCCATTTCGATTTTGAGGACATATTCGAATATGATTCCGAGACCGAGATACAAAACAAGAAATATGCCGATCGGAATAAGTGCTGAAGGATTGCCGTTTTTTGAAATTTCTTTCTTCATATTAAATAATCTCCTTGAAAGTTTTTCTATTCAGTATTATAATAGTATGAACCAAAAAAATCAAGGAGATATTTATATGTATTTGGCAGGGCAGATAATCGGCGTTGTTGCGTTGACGCTTGCTGTAATCTCGTTTCAGCAGAAAACGCATAAATATATTTTGACATTTCAGCTTCTTGCGAACGTAATGTTTGTTTTGCATTTTGGTCTTATCGGTGCATATACGGGAGCGCTTTTGAATTTTGTTGCCATGCTCCGTTCCGTCGTGTTCGTGAACAAAGGGAAAACGTGGGCAGATAATAAATTCTGGCTATGGCTTTTTTGCGTCCTTTCGGTTGTTGCGGGCGTTGTGACCTGGGAAAATTGGAAATCAATCCTTCCTATAGCAGGAATGGTTTGCAGCACGGTTGCATTCTGGATTAAGACTCCGAGATACGTGCGTCTTGTATCATTCCCGAGCTCACCCTTGTGGCTTGTATATAACCTTCTCGGAAAATCCTATGCCGGAGTTCTGACTGAGGTTATCAATATGACATCAATAATAATCGCGATGATAAGATTGGATCTGAAAGAATATAAAATGAATAATATTCATAAAAACTAAATAATTATTAACATAGCTCTTGACAAATTTGCACTGCTGCTGTATAATAATTCGAAAATATACAATGGATAATTTTTTTAAACAAGGAATGATGAATATGGCAAAAGTTTTTATAGACGGCAGTGCAGGGACGACAGGTCTGCGTATTTATGACAGACTTGCATCCAGAAAAGATATTGAGCTTATGCTTTTATCGGATGAGCTTCGCAAGGATGTTGACGCGAGAAGAGAGATGCTCAATGCCGCTGATATAGTATTCTTGTGCTTGCCTGATGCGGCGGCAATAGAATCTGTAAGTCTTATAGAGAATAAAAATACAGCAGTTATAGATACGTCAACTGCGCATCGGACAAATGATGAATGGGCATATGGGTTCCCTGAGCTTACCGGTGCATATGATAAAATAAAGAATTCGAAACGTATCGCAAACCCCGGATGTCATGCAAGCGGATTTGTTGCTCTTGTTGCGCCGCTTGTTGAAAAGGGAATACTTCCAAAGGAAATTTGCCTTTCTGCATTCTCTCTCACAGGCTATTCCGGAGGCGGCAAAAAGATGATTGCTGAATATGAAGATATGGAACTTGATATGCTTTATAATGCTCCGAGAATGTATGGAATAGCGCAGAAGCATAAACATCTTCCGGAAATGGTCAAGGTGTGCGGAATTGAGTCGGCTCCGGTTTTCTGTCCGATCGTTGCGCCGTACTATAGCGGAATGGAAGTGACGGTTCCGCTTCATGCAAAGGATATAAACGGAAGTATTGATGATATAAAAAATGTTTATCGTGAATATTTTACGGGCGGACTTATATCTTTTAAGGAAGTTGCTGATGAAGAAGGTTTTATGTCGGCTTGTGCTTATGAAGACCGCGATGATATGGAGATTTCAGTTTGCGGAAACGATGAGAGAATACTCCTTGTTTCAAGATTTGATAATCTTGGTAAGGGCGCATCGGGAGCGGCTATTCAGAATATGAATATACTTCTCGGTGTCGATGAAAAGACAGGACTTAATGTTTAATGGAGGATAAAATGATAAAGATAATTTCCGGCGGTGTATGTGCCGCAAAGGGTTTTACTGCAAACGGTATACATTGCGGTATAAGAAAAAATAAAATCAAGAAGGATCTTGCACTTATTGTCAGTGAAAAAAAGGCAAATACCGCCGCTGTCTATACAACGAACCTCGTCAAAGGGGCACCGTTGACGGTTACGAAAAATCACATTTCGGATGGATTCGCCAAAGCGGTTATATGTAATAGCGGTAACGCAAATACCTGCAATGCGGATGGTATAGAAATTGCAGAGAAAATGAGTGCGCTCGTTGCGACTAAGCTCGGGATTGATGCGAATGACGTCGTTGTTGCATCAACAGGAGTTATCGGTCAACCGCTGGATATCACTCCGATTGCGGAAGGAATGGATGAGCTTTCAGCAGGTCTTTCTGTTGAAAATGCGTCGAGTGCAGCGGAAGCGATTATGACAACCGATACCGTTAAAAAGGAAATTGCGGTCGAGTTTGAAATCGGTGGAAAGCTCTGTCGCATGGGCGGAATTGCAAAGGGAAGCGGAATGATCCATCCCAATATGGCGACTATGCTCGTTTTCATAACGACCGATGCGGCGATTTCCTCGGAAATGCTTCAGAAGGCGCTTTCCGCGGATATCACAAACACATTCAATATGGTTTCGATAGACGGAGATACATCTACCAACGATATGGTAACGGTTCTTGCAAACGGACTTGCCGGTAATGATGAAATTGTGGGCGAGGGTGAAGCTTTTGATTCGTTTATGAAAGCGCTCAATACGATCACTGTCGGTTTATGCAGAATGATTGCAGCGGACGGCGAAGGTGCAACAAAACTCCTTGAATGTTCTGTCAGCGGTGCAAACAGTGAAGTCACGGCAAAGACAGTTGCAAAGAGTGTTATTTGCTCAAGTCTCCTCAAAGCGGCGATGTTCGGCGCTGATGCGAACTGGGGAAGGGTTCTTTGCGCAATCGGCTATAGTGGAGCCGCGGTCGATGTCAATAAGGTTGATGTTTCGTTCAAAAGCGCAAAAGGTGAAATTAAGGTTTGCAAAAACGGAGCGGGAGTTGCTTTTTCTGAAGAAAAGGCAAAGGAGATACTGCTTGAAAAAGAAATTGAAATTATCGTTTCAGTAGGATGTGGAGAATACTCTGCAACCGCCTGGGGGTGTGACTTGACATACGATTATGTCAAGATCAACGGAGACTACAGAACTTAAAAAGAGGAGATACAGAAATGGATGCATATTTTTCCAATGCGGAACGCGCAGAGGTGCTGACTCAGGCGCTTCCGTATATAAAGAACTATAACGGAAAGATTGTTGTTGTTAAATACGGCGGCAATGCAATGATTGATGAACAGCTCAAACAGCAGGTTATGGAGGATATTGTTCTCCTGTGGCTCATTGGAGTCAAAGTCGTGCTTGTTCATGGCGGAGGCCCCGAGATAAGCGATCTTATGGCAAAACTCGGAAAGAAGCCGGAGTTTGTGGATGGGCTTCGCGTAACAGATAAAGAAACTGTCGATATTGTTCAGATGGTGCTTGCGGGCAAAGTGAATAAGACGCTTGTCAACCTTCTTGAAATGAAGGGTGGAAAGGCTATGGGTATTTCGGGTATGGACGGAATGCTCATCGAAGCAAAAATTCGCGATGAACGCCTTGGCTATGTCGGAGATATAACCAATATAAATATTAGACCGGTAATCGATCTGCTTGAGAAGAACTATATTCCGGTTATATCAACTCTCGGATGCGACAGAGAAGGTAATGTATATAACATAAACGGAGATACTGCGGCGGCTCATATCGCAGGTGCGCTTGGTGCAGAAAGACTCATAATGATGACGGATATTGCAGGAATTCTCCGCGATAAGGATGACCCGTCGACTCTCATATCCGAAATAACAATCGATGAAGCCGGAAAGCTTTTCGAAGAAGGCGTTATTTCCGGGGGAATGATTCCGAAGGTAAATTGTTGCATCGAAGCAATCCATGAAGGTGTCAAGGATGTTACTATTATGGACGGAAGAGTTTCGCATTCGATTCTGATGGAGCTTCTCACGGATGAGGGTGCGGGTACAATGGTAATCGGAGGCAAAAAATGAGCAACTTAACTAATATTGACAAAGAATATGTGGCAAATACATATAATCGCTTTTCGATAGAAATTTCCCACGGAAAGGGAGCCGAGGTATATGACACATGCGGTAAGCGATATATTGATATGGGAACAGGTATCGGCGTAACAGCATTCGGAATAGCCGATGATGAGTGGAAGAGTGCCGTCATCGAGCAGCTTTCAAAAGTTCAGCATATGTCTAATCTTTACTACACAGAGCCCTGTGCGCGCCTTGCAAAGCTACTTTGCGAAAAAACCGGAATGAAGAAGGTGTTTTTTGGCAATTCCGGTGCGGAAGCGAACGAATGCGCGATTAAAGTGGCGAGAAAATATGCCGCTGATAAAAAGGGAAGCGAGTACCACACTATCATCACTCTTGAGAACAGTTTCCACGGCAGAACGCTTACGACACTTGCGGCAACGGGACAGGAGCATTACCACGAATTGTTTCAGCCGTTGACACCGGGATTTGTTCATACTCCGGCAAATGATTTTGAAGCGCTTAAAAAGACCGCGGAGGAAAATAAGACCGCGGCAATAATGATAGAGTGCATTCAGGGGGAAGGCGGAGTTATTCCGCTTGACCGGGATTTTGTGAAGAAAATTGCTGAATATGCAAAGGAAAATGATATCATTCTTATTGTTGATGAAGTTCAGACAGGCAATGGAAGAACTGGCAAAATGTATGCTTATATGAACTATGGAATAACACCTGATGTAGTCTCGACTGCGAAAGGTCTTGGCGGAGGGCTTCCGATAGGAGCGGTTCTTCTTGGTGAGAAAGTTCAGAACGTGCTTGGCTTTGGGGATCATGGCTCGACATTCGGAGGAAATCCCGTAAGCTCCGCCGGAGCTATAAGCATAATTGAAAGAATAGACGATAAACTGCTTTGTGATGTATGCGCAAAAAGCAAATATATATTTGAAACTCTTTCGGAAGCGGATGGCGTAGAGTCTGTTTCGGGAATGGGCTTGATGATTGGAATCAAGACGAAAAAGCCTGTAGGTGATGTCGTAAAAGAATGTATGGCAAACGGTGTTCTTTGCCTCACTGCAAAGGATAAGGTGCGCCTTCTTCCTTCACTCAATATTTCAGATGAAGTGTTGAAGGAGGCAATCTCGGTTATTATAAAGGCTTGTGCCGAATAATTAAGAAAGGATAAATAACAATGAATCTCAAAGGACGTCATTTTTTAAAACTTCTGGATTTCACACCTGATGAAATCAACTATCTTATCGACCTTGCCTCGGTATACAAGGCAAAAAAGAAAATGGGTATTCCTCATAAGATTTTCGAGGGGAAGAATATAGCTCTCGTTTTTGAAAAGACGAGCACAAGAACACGTTGCGCATTTGAGGTCGCCGCGGCTGACCTTGGGATGCATCCTGTTTATCTTGACCCGCAGGGATCGCAGATCGGGAAGAAAGAAAGTATCGCGGATACAGCAAGAGTTCTCGGAAGAATGTTCGATGGCATCGAATATCGCGGATTTGGTCAGGAAATAGTCGAAGAGCTTGCAAAATATGCAGGTGTTCCGGTTTGGAACGGCCTCACAAACGAATTCCACCCGACTCAGATTCTTGCAGACTTCCTGACGATAAAGGAGCATTTCAGATTCCTCAATGGAAGAAAGCTTGTCTATATGGGCGATGCGCGTTATAATATGGGTAATTCGCTTATGGTAGGCTGTGCAAAACTCGGCATGCATTTTGTTGCCTGCGCCCCGAAGAAATATTTCCCGAATGCAGAGCTTGTCGCTGAGTGTGAAAAAATCGCAAAAGAAACCGGTGCAGTTCTTGAATTTATCGAAGATCCTATGGTTGCAACCAAGGGTGCTGATGTAATATACACCGATGTATGGGTATCTATGGGTGAGCCTGATGAGGTATGGAAGGAAAGAATTGAAGATCTTCTCCCATATCAGGTCAATTCAGCGGTAATGAAGAATGCAGGTGAGCAGTGCCGCTTTATGCATTGTTTGCCGGCATTCCATGATCTTAAAACGACTATTGGAAAGCAGATCAATGAAAAGTTCGGCATTGATGCAATGGAAGTCACCGATGAGGTATTTGAAAGCGAACAGTCTATCGTCTTCGATGAAGCGGAAAACAGAATGCACACAATCAAGGCTGTTATGGCAGCAACTCTCTAAAATAACAAAAAACACACTCCGAAGATTTTTCTTCGGAGTGTGTTTTAATGAACGATGTTATTTCTTGTCCGCCGCAATTGCTCTCTCAAGCCATATTGTTGCGATATCCATCGCCTGATAGAGACCTTCTGTCTCTGTTTTCTTGACGATGCGCTCTTTTGATTTTATTGTCGGGTCGGTAAGTTGGAGCTGAAGGGAAACTCTTGTCGAGAGCTCGATGTCCTCGATGGGCTTGCTGCCCTCGATCTGAAGCATTATGATGTATTTATCCGCCATGCTTCCATAATAAAGAACTTTGTCCTTGCGCGTAAGAGCGCGTCCTTTATATGTCAAAATCTTTTCTTCTGTCTTTGCTGCCATAGTTATCCTCCTAATTTAAAATCATAAAAGCTTGCGCATTGATAAATAAACGCAAGCTCAATGAATTATTCTGACAAATAATGTCTGACGAGCGCGTGAAGCAACTCATCACGGTCAAGCTTTCTGACAAGACTGCGTGCGTTATTATGATTTGTGATATATGTCGGGTCTTCGGAGAGAATATATCCGGCGATCTGGCTGATGGGATTATAGCCCTTGCTCTTGAG
>JAZSHZ010000150.1:0-17336 GCA_045533555.1 Eubacteriales bacterium | reverse complement strand
TTCAAAACATCATGGCGGTCCAATCTCTTGTCGCAGGGGACGACGGATTCGATAAGAGAGCGAAATTCCCTTGCGTTGTTGACGCCGCAAAGCCGATATACTCTCTGCGCGCGGCGGTCATCAACGCGCGCGGAATATTCGACGAAATCGGAAAGGAAATATGCATTTGCCTCGCCGTGGGAAAGGCCTTCAAAATAAGTCAGCGGATAGCCGAAGGAATGGACGAAGCTCGTCCCCGTGACGGAGATGACCTGACCTGCAAGCATCGAGCCGATGAGAAGTTTCTCGCGGAGCGAATAATCCATTCTGCCCTCGGCAAGCGAATGGAGCCCGCGCCCGATATAGAACATCGCCTTTTCCGCAAGGGCATCGGAGACGGGCGTCGCCGCCTTTGCGAAATATCCCTCAACTGCGTGGGAAAGCGCATCGACCGCAGTCGCATTCGTGACGAATTTCGGAAGTGTCACGGTATATTCGGCATCGAGAAGCGCCGCGACGGGGAATATCTTCGGGGTTTTGAGCGTCTTCTTATTCTGTATTTTATGATAGGTGAGGACGGAATATTGAGTTACCTCGCTGCCCGTTCCCGCAGTGGTCGGGATTGCAACCGTCGGAAGCGGATCGGCTTTGCATTCGCCGTCATAGAGCGTTTCCGCCGTGAGATGGGGATTGCGGGCACAGTATGCCGCCGCCTTTGCCGCGTCGAGCGGGCTTCCTCCGCCTATTCCGACGATGAAATCGGCAGAAAAATCTCTTGCGACTTCTCCCGCCGCAAGGCAGGTTTCAACGGTCGGATTCTGCTCCACCTTGTCAAAGACGGAATATGCGATTCCTGCCTTTGCGAGCGCGGAGGTGACATCACCGAGCGCGCCAGAAAGCCTTGCGGAATTGCCGCCGCAGACTATGAGGCATTTTTTGCCGAGCGGAGAAAAATCATATTCGCAGACCGCGCCTCTGCCGCAGAAAACGCGGACGGGATTGAAAAACAAATTCGTCATAATGAAACCGACACCTCGTTTCTTCCTTTTTCTTCATTATAATATATAATAACCGACTTGTAAACCTCGCGTTGAAAATTCGGATGAAACATCTGCATTCCCCCGCTGATCACCGCATTCCGACAAATAAAATTTATTACAAAGTTATTATTTTATCCAAAGAAGCATTGCAAATATGGAAAAACGGTGTTATAATGTTAAATAGCAAAATATGCAATTTACATATTACGAAAGGAAGTATTACCATGGATTACAAAAAGGAAGCTATTATTAAGCATGCCGAGTGGCAGGGCAAGATCGAAGTAACTTGCCGTTGCCCGGTTGCAACAAAGGATGACCTCTCCGTTGCATACACACCGGGTGTTGCTGAGCCGTGCCTCGAGATCAGCAAGGACGTTGACCTCTCCTACAAGTACACACGCCGCGGCAACCTCGTCGCTGTTGTTACTGACGGAACAGCTGTTCTCGGTCTTGGTGACATCGGCCCCGAAGCAGGTATGCCGGTTATGGAAGGCAAGTGCGTTCTCTTCAAGGCTTTCTGCGACGTTGATGCATTCCCTCTCTGCGTACGTTCCAAGGATGTTGATGAAATCGTCAGAACGATCGAGCTCCTCGCAGGCTCCTTCGGCGGCATCAACCTCGAGGATATCGCAGCTCCGCGCTGCTTCGAAATCGAGCGCAAGCTCAAGGAAGTTTGCGACATTCCGATATTCCATGACGACCAGCACGGCACAGCTGTTGTTTCCGCAGCAGCAATGATCGGTGCTTGCCGCCTCACAAAGAAGAACATCGGCGATCTTAAGGCTGTCGTTTCCGGCGCAGGTGCTGCAGCTATCGCTGTTACTCGCCTCCTCATGGCTCTCGGTCTCAAGGAAGTTATCCTCTGCGACCGCAAGGGTGCTATCTATGAAGGCCGCGAAGGTCTCAACTCCGAGAAGGAAGCTATGGCAAAGATCACAAACAAGAACAAGGTCGCAGGCAGCCTTGCTGACGTTATGGTCGGCGCAGACGTTGTCTTCGGTCTTTCCGGCCCCGGCATCATCACACAGGATATGGTTCGCTCAATGAACAAGGATCCGATGGTCTTCGTTATGTCCAACCCGACTCCGGAAATCTTCCCGGATGAAGCAATCGCTGCAGGCGCTGCTGTTGTCGGTACAGGCCGTTCAGACTTCCCGAACCAGATCAACAACCTCCTCGCATTCCCGGGTATCTTCCGCGGTGCTCTTGATGTTCGCGCAAGCGATATCAACGATGAGATGAAGGTTGCTGCTGCATACGCTATCGCAAACCTCATTCCTGAGGAAGAGCTCCGTGCAGACCGCATCATCATCGAGCCGACAGATCCGAAGGTTGCTCCGGCTGTTGCTGCTGCTGTTGCAGAAGCTGCAAGAAAGACCGGCGTTGCAAGAATCTAACATCGCATAAGCTTAAAAACCTTTGCGGAATTTTCCGCAAAGGTTTTTTTATTTTGAGGAAATCGTCCCCCGCTATTTCACTTTTATTTTGTCTCTGATTTTTTCTGCTTCGGCTTTGAGCTTTGAGAGGGTTTCCTTCAAAGGTGCCTCCGTTATATAATCGTGGTTTTCATAGGTCAGCGAATAGACGTGGTTTTTGTCTTCGCTCTCTCCGAGAAGGGCGCTTTCGGCGTCCTTCGTTTCGTTTTTGAGCTTTTCCCATTGCTCACGCGTAAATTTTCCGATAGTCATAAGGCGTATGTCGCGGTTGCCGTCAGTGTAGTAAAATTCCGTCTGCGGATATGTGTTGCCCGTGCTTCCCGCTTCGCGCGTGACAGCCTTGAAATTCTGCTGCCACGCTTCGGGAATATCAAAGCTGATTCCGTCCGAATCATAGAGGGTAATCTTCTCGCCCTTCGGGTCGGCGTTTGCGGGAGCTTCCGTCCCCGATTGTGCGGCGGATTTATCTCCTGCGGAATTCATGCAGCCTGCAAAAAGCGCGATGACGAGAAGTAGCGGAATGATAAGTTTTTTCATAATTTAAAATCACCTCACAAACAGTATATACGGGAATAATATAAAATATTCAAAAACATATTGTATTTTAAATATGTAATAATACTGTCTGCAATCAAAAAGGAGCAAAATTTTCAAAAAGGGTATTCATTTTGCAAATGTGGGAATAATGAAGACAAACGCAAAAAAGAGGAGAGAAAATTATGAAAAAATTTATTTCCGTATTGATGGTGTCGCTGATGCTCTTGTCGCTTGTCTCGTGTATGGGCGGCAGTGATGAGCCGAAGGTTGCCGTCTTCTACTACACGTATTCCGACCCGTATATCTCGACGGTGCGCTCGTCGCTCGACCGCGAGCTTGAGACGCTCGGGATCGAATATCAGGATTATGATTCAAACTCCAGCCAGACGACGCAGTCCGAGCAGGTGAAAACGGCGATAACATCGGGTGCGACGGTGCTCGTCGTCAACATCGTTGAGACGGGGTCTGACGATGCGGCTCGCGGAATCGTCGAGCAGGCAAGAGCCGCGGATATCCCGCTCATCTTCTTTAACCGCGAGGTTTCGGATATGGTCATCGCAAGCTATGAGAAATGCGCCTTCGTCGGAACGGATGCCGCGGAGGCGGGGCGTATGCAGGGCGAGATGATCGCAAAGCATCTTCTTGCAAACTACGATGCGACGGACTTGAACGGTGACGGAAAAATCTCCTATGTCATGTTCAAGGGTCAGGACGGAAATGCCGAGGCGGAATTCCGCACGAAGCTCGCCGTCGAGGATGCGGATAAGCTTCTCGCCGCGGCGGGAAAGCCTGCCCTCTCCTTCTATAACCCGTCAAACCGCGATAAATATCTCGTCGATAAAAACGGAACGTGGTCTGCAAGCGCGGCGAATGAATATATGACGACGATCCTGACGGAATATACAGAGAACGGGAAAAATATGGTCGAGGCAGTCATCTGCAATAACGACGGTATGGCGGAGGGCGCGATAACGGCGCTCAATACCGCGGGTTACAACACGGGAAGCGGCAAGACGATTCCCGTCTTCGGAGTCGATGCGACGGAGGCGGCGGTGTCGCTCATCCGCGCGGGAAAAATGACGGGCACGATAAAGCAGGACAGCGCGGGAATGGCAAAGGCGATTTCAAGGCTCGTCGGAAACTGCCGCGACGGCAAGGATGTCATGGCGGACACGGAGGATTTCAATATCGACGAAAACGTTTCCAAGATAAGAATCCCCTATGCGATATACACGGGTGAAGAAAAATAATGAAGAATGATATTCTGCTCGAGATGAAAAACATCTCAAAGAGCTTTCCGGGCGTGCGCGCGCTTGACGGAGTAAATCTCGCCGTCAGGCGCGGGTCGGTGCACGCGCTGATGGGAGAAAACGGAGCGGGCAAAAGCACGCTTATGAAAATTCTTTTCGGGATATATTCTCCCGATGCGGGCGAGATTTTTCTCGATGGCAAAAAGATTTCCTTCAAAAGCTCCGCCGAGGCGCTTTCCGCAGGCGTTGCGATGGTGCATCAGGAGCTGAATCAAGCGCTTTCGCGCTCTGTTGAGGATAATATCTGGCTCGGAAGGTATCCGAAGACAGGGCCGCTCATCAATGAGAAGAAGATGCGCCGTGACACGGAGGAGATTTTCAAAAGCCTCGGAATCGAGGCGAATCCCTCGCAGATAATGAGGACGATGCCCGTCGCACGGAGGCAGATGGCAGAGATAGCGAAGGCTGTTTCCTATGATGCGCGCGTCATCGTCTTTGATGAGCCGACGAGCTCGCTGAACGACAAGGAAGCGGAGCGGCTTTTTGCGATAATCGATATGCTCCGCAACCGCGGCTGCGCGATAATCTATATCTCCCATAAGATGGAGGAAATTCTCCGCATTTCCGATGAGGTCACCGTAATGCGGGACGGAAAGCATATCGCAACGAGCCCCGCGCGGGAAATGACGATGGAAAAAATCATCCGTCTGATGGTCGGGCGCGAGCTTTCAAACCGCTTCCCCGAAAAGAAAAACAAGCCCGGAAAGCCGCTTCTCCGCATTTCGGGTCTTTCCTCGCGCTATGCAAACCTGCGCGATGTCAGCTTTGATGTGCGCGAGAGCGAGATAGTTGGCATCGCGGGGCTTGACGGGTCGGGAAGGACGGAGCTTCTCGAAAACCTTTTCGGACTCAGCGCCCGTAGCGAGGGGAAAATCCTTCTCGGAGAGCGGGAGATAAAAAACCGCAATGCGCGCGAGTCGATAAGGAACGGCTTCGCGTTCGTGACGGAGGAGCGCCGCGCAAGCGGAATATTCGGAATCCTCGGCATACGAGATAATATGACGGTCTCAAGCCTTTCAAAATTCCGCCGCCTGCTCTGGCTTGACCATAAGAAGATGCGGCGGGTGACCGCGGATGTCATAAAAAATCTCCGCATAAAGACGCCCGGGCAGGAAACCAAGATCCGCTCGCTCTCGGGCGGAAATCAGCAGAAGGTCATCTTCGGCAGATGGCTTCTGACAGAGCCGGGGATAATGCTTCTCGATGAGCCGACGCGAGGAATAGACGTCGGCGCCAAATATGAGATATACAGCGTCATCGGAGATATGGCGGCGAGCGGAAAGAGCATTATTATGGTATCGAGCGAAATGCCCGAGCTTCTCGGCGTCTGCGACAGAATAATCGTTATGTCGGGCGGCAGGGTTGCGGGCGAGGTTGATGCGAGATCGACGACGCAGGAAGAGATTATGACTCTTGCGACAAAATTCGTCTGAGAAAATATTTCAAGAGGTAATTCATATGAACAAGAAAAACACGGCACTGCGGCGGGGCTTTGCCGAATACAAAACGCTTGACCCTGCGGAGAAAAAGCGCGTCCGCCGCGAGTTTCTCATAAACAACGCATTATATATATTTCTCGTCGCCGTCATTATCGCGATAGCGATTTCGAGGCCGCGCTTCATATCGCCCGGCTCGATCATCAATATAATTTCGCTCTCCGCCGCGAATCTCCCGATTGCTCTCGGCATCGCGGGCGCGATAATACTGACGGGAACAGACCTTTCCGCAGGCCGCGCAGTGGGGCTTACCGCGTGCGTCGCGGCATCGCTTCTTCAGGCGACGGGATATGCCAACAAGATGTTCCCTGCCCTTGCGACGGTGCCTGTCATCTGGGTCATTCTCCTCGTCATCGCGCTCGGCGCGCTCATCGGCGCGATAAACGGCTTCTGCACCGCGAAATTCAATCTCCATCCTTTCATCGTCACGCTTGCGACACAGCTCATCATCTATGGCTCGCTGCTTATGTATCTCACGCTCGGAACGAACAACGGTCAATCCATCTCGGGTCTTTCGGACAGCTACAATGAGTTCATAAACGGGAGCATCCTTTCAATAGACGGGACGGCGATTCCGAACTTCGTCTGGTATTCCATACTGATCGTTATCGTTATGTGGTTCATATGGAATAAGACGGCGTTCGGAAAGAATATGTTTGCAGTCGGCTCGAATCCCGAGGCGGCTCATGTTTCGGGAGTCAATGTCACGAGGACGATAATCCTCGTCTTCACGCTTGCAGGTGCGCTCTATGGCGTGACGGGTTTCATCGAGGGTGCGCGAATCGGGTCGAACAGCGCGTCGACGGGGCTTAACTATGAGCTCGATGCGATTGCCGCCTGCGTCATCGGCGGTGTGTCGTTTGTCGGAGGCATAGGAAAAATCCGCGGAGTCATTCTCGGCGTTCTCCTGCTTCGTATAATCTTCGTCGGGCTGACGTTCCTTTCCGTCAATCAGAATCTTCAATATATAATAAAAGGTCTCATAATCCTCATCGCCTGCGCGATAGATATGAGAAAATATCTGGTGAGAAAATAATGAAGAAGAATATTTATGAAAATGCAAAGATATCCGTCCGGATTCTCGATATTGCAATAACGGCGGGGATTTTCATCCTCGCCGTCATAATCGCGATGTGCTTTTAAAAATTGAAGGGTGAAAACGGAAGATTAATGGATTGCGCGAACTTTGTCATTTCGGGCGTGGTCGGGATGACATTACCGCAATATATTTATTGACAAATTATATTATAATAGGATATAATAAAGGCGATACAGAGAAGAGGAGACGTATCAAAACAACGCGATTTATTGTTTTGGTGCGTCGCTTTTTGTATCGGACTTTATTAAAAGGAGATAAGAGAAATGAAAAAGAGAATTATTGCCCTGCTTCTTGCGGCGGTTATGATGCTTGCGCTCTGCGCCTGCACGGGCGGCGGAAGCAAAACTGCTGCAAATGCAGATCCGCTCACGAAGGATGACGTCATCAAGGTAACCGTCCTTTCCCACGCAAGCTGGCCCTATAACCCCGATTGGAAGGTCTGGGACTACATAGAGGAGGCTGTCGGCGCAACTCTTGAGGTCAATGCAGTTCCGTCTGCAGACAAGGCGACGAAATATCCGCTTATGTTCGCAAGCCGCGACATTATGCCCGACCTCGTAACGTTTGACTATAAGCCCGATTCGGATAAGTATGCCGAGCAGGGCGCGCTCGTCGCATATGAGGATGTCGAGCAGTATATGCCGAACTACCTCGCATGGGTAGACACGCTCTCCGAGCAGGAGAAGAAGACGGCTGTCGATGTCCGCAAGGCGGCAGACGGCAAGATCTATTATTCCCCCGCAACGGGCCGTGAGGCTACGACGGGTATGCTTGCATGGATGTACCGCAAGGATATCTTCGAGAAGCACAATATCACCCCGCCGACAACATTTGAAGAAGTTTACACAGTTGCAAAGCAGCTCAAGGAAATCTATCCCGATTCCTATCCGTTCTGCATGAGAAGCGGAATGAGCACTCTCGGAACGACAGGCTCCTCCTGGAAGGAATATTGGAGCACGGGCCCCTACTATGATTTCAACAACGAAAAATGGGAATACGGCGCGAGAGAGGATATCCTTCTCCCGATGCTCGAGTTCTATAAGAAGATGGTTGCGGAAAAGCTTATGCCCGCAGATTTCTTCACAATCAATGTCCAGATGTGGCAGGAGCTCGTCACAACCGACCGCGGCTTCTTCTTCCCCGACTTCAGAACGAGAATCACATTCTTCAATGGCTCCGCGCGCGGAAACAACCCCGATTTCTATCTCACGGCATTCGCACCTCCCGTTGCAAATGCTGAAACGGGCGTTTCCAAGATGCTCCGCCGCAACGACGAGGCAATCGGCTATGTTATGTGCAACACGGGCGATGAGCAGAGAATCGCAAACACCGCAAAATATCTCGATTGGTTCTACACGGATGAGGCAATGGAGCTCGTTTCCTGGGGTAAGGAAGGCGAGACCTTCGAGGTTAAAGACGGCAAGAAGCAGTATATCGTCGATGGCGCTGACGAGGGTCAGACGAAGACAACTCTCTATGGCTTCAGCACCCACGGAACATTCTGCCGCTATGACCCCGAAGCGATCATTCTCGATATGGAGCCCGAGATTCTCGAAGTCAAGGAGCTTACAGAGAAGCATATGCTCGATTATATAACACCGGTTCGCTTCCTCGCATTTGACAGTGAGGAGTCCAAGGTCATCGAAGAATATGCAACGGCTTGCAACACATATGCAGAAGAGATGATTGCAAAATTCATCCTCGGTCAGGAGCCGCTTTCAAACTTTGATGCATATCAGCAGAACCTCGAAGAGCTCGGCGTTCAGAAGGTTATCGATGCATACACATCGGCATACAACAGAGTAAAATAAGAAAAAAGGCTCACCTTCGGGTGAGCTTTTTAATGCAGAATGCAGAATGCAAAATGCAGAATTGAGGTGTTTTCGCATTGCGAAAACGATTGGAAACGCGGAACGACACATTGGTTGTTCAGCGCTGGGATTCCTCGTAATTCCTGTCATTTGAGTTTGTAGGGGAGGGTCTCTGTGCCCTCCCGCAACAAATCCGAAACAACACGGGAGGGGATGGAACCCCTCCCCTACATAGGGTTGTACGATTTCCGCGAATTGATGCGCTGTATTCAAGTATTTTGCGGATATCGCGCGATCACATACAACGGACGCGCCTCATTATGCATTCCCTACATATATAATATATACTCTGTAACATTTATAACGCAAAATTACCGGAATATTTCGCTTTGTTACAGCTGTGTTACAGATGGAAATAATCGCTTGACTAATGTTTCCTAATGGTTTATGATATGCAATGTAAAAAGGCGAAAGCCAAAAAATTTTAAGGAGGAAAAATCCATGAGAAATCTTAAAAAGATTCTCGCGCTTGTTCTCGCATTTGCAATGACATTTGCTCTCACAGCAAGCGCAGCGAACTTCACGGATCAGGCAACAATCGGTGGCGACTATGTTGACGATGTTAACATGCTCGTTGAGCTCGGTGTTATTGCTGGTTATCCGGATGGTTCGTTCGGCCCCCAGAAGAACATCACACGCGCAGAGTTCACAAAGATGGCGTACACACTTAAGTACGGCTCCGACACAGACGGAAACCTCTTTGCAGCTCAGAAGAGCCAGTTCACAGATGTCGAAGGTAACGACATGGTTAACTGGGCAAAGGGTTACATCAACTACTGTGCAAACCAGAAGATCGTTTCCGGTGTTGGCAACAACAAGTTCAACCCGACAGGTAACATCACTGTTGCTGAAGCAGCAAAGATGATCCTCGTCATCATGGGTTGCGATCCGGCAAAGGAAGGCTTCACAGGTTCCAACTGGATGGCAAACACAGTCGCTAAGGCTATTGACCTCGGCGTATTCAACGGCTGGGCAGGCGACCCGACAAGCCTCGCAACACGTGAGCTCGTCGCAAAGCTTATGCGCAACGCTATCTTCTCCCCGGTTTATGAGTACAGTGCAATCACAGGCGGCGGCTCTCAGCTCAACGCTCTCGGCACAGACTACAACCAGACTCTTGGTGAGAAGACAATGGGCCTCAAGTCCGTTACAGGTATCGTAGTTGCTAACGAGCGCTATGAAATCGACACAGACGAAGAAGGCGAAGCTCTCGAGCCGTCCAACGGTTCAGTCGCTGCAACAGGTATCGACAGCGAAGAGTCCATCATCTACTACGAAGGCAAGGACAAAGATGGCAATGTTAACAACTACATCATCACCATCGACCGCGCTCTTCCGGATGAAATGCTCGGTAACAAGGTTAACGTCTTCTTCAAGGCTGACGTTTCCTCTTCCGCAGAGTACAACTACAAGAACGTTGAAGTTCTTGGTAACGTTCTCGTAAACAACGACACTGTTGTATACGAAGTAGATGCAATCGCTGCTGACGTTTATCCGAACGGCGAATCCAACAGCGCAACTGAGATCCTCCCGTACATCGGCTTCAAGACAGCTGACGGCGAGAAGCAGATCAAGGCTGACAAGAGACTCGTTGAGAAGTATGCTCGCAGCGTTGATGCTCAGAAAGAAGCAGACGTTATCGCTGCATTCAGCGCATACGGCTACGTTTTCGACACATCCATCTCTGATGACGATGCTATCATCGGCACAACAGACAACATCCTCGACGACATGGGCGCTCCGGTTCTTTCCAAGTACCGCTTCGTTTCTGTTGACGGTGGCAAGACATACAGCTACATCTTCAAGACAGCTACTGATGAGGCAGACAAGGTTGCTTACGGTTCTGTAACACATTACAGCGCTGACAAGGGCACAATCTCTCTCACAGGCGTTGGTTCTGTTGACCTCGAAGAGTGCGTAATCGCTGACGAGCTCGCAGTTGACGATGCTGTTGTTTTCTACCGCGACAACGGTAAGCTCATTGTTGAGAAGGTTGACGTTATCACAGGCGCTGTTGAGTCTTTCACAGACAAGGGCGTTATGATCGGTGGCAACGAGTACTTCGCATGGCTCGGCTGCTCTGAAGTTGACAACGGTGACCTCTTCCAGTACTACATGGACAACAAGAGCGCACAGGGCGCAAACACAACATACTACGTATACAACAACCTCATCATGGAAATCCTTGCTGACGAAGTTGTATCCGCTGTTGAAGATTATGCAGTCATCATCCGCTCCTACTACGATGCTGATATGGACACTGCATACGTAAAGCTTGGCTTCGGTGACAACTCCGAGGGTACTTTCCAGGTTGGCAAGACATACCTCAAGAACAGCCGCGAGCCGAACAGCGCAACAAACATTAACAACCGTGCTCAGGACTTCGCTAACAACGCTCACTTCGGTCTCGTTGTTAAGTACAAGGTTCGTGACAATGGTTCCCTCGACCTCTCCGGTCAGGACTTCAATGAAATCTTCACTCTCGGCAACACAACAACAAAGTACAACCCGGATGCTACAGGCGTAGGCGTTGTTAAGGGTAACCTCGATGGCTACTATGGCCTCAACGACAACACTCTTGTCTTCGCTCTCTACGGTAATCCGTGCTACACTGTTGGTGCAAACGACGAAGTAAAGATGGATGCAACAAATCCGGACTACGCTCCGATCAAGGCTAAGGCATACAAGCTCTCTGAGCTCGTTGACATGGATGCATCTGAGATCCCCGGCCTCTATGTTGGTATCAACCCGGCACAGGATCCGATCGTTTCTTACGTCCTCAACAGCAAGACAAGCGCTAACAAGTACATCGTTTGTGCAGCTATGACAATCGGTGAGGACCTCGCTTCCGGTAACATCGCTTACAAGGAAAGCCGTGCTCTTGCTTATGTTGTAAATGCAAAGCAGTACTACAACAGCGCAACAGACAGCTACTATGCAGAGCTCACTCTCATCAACGAGGGCGGCCTCTTCACAGCTAAGACAATCGAGAACGTCACAAACCTCAACGCAGTTGAGATCCTTGACAATGGCGTTATCGGTAACATCTCTGATCCGCGCAGCGTAAACTGCAAGTTTGCAGCAGGTTCCTTCGTCCGCTATGACATCAACGCTGATGGCGTTATCACAGCTCTTGACAACGATGGCTGCAAGCTCGAGGATATCAAGGATGAGTACAAGCCGGGCGACTACAACGGCTTCTACCTTGTAAACGTTTCCGCAGAGCGTAACGGCATCCTCACATTCTACAACACAGACGAAGCAATCGCTGACGTTAAGGAAGCTAGCGCACTCAGCTGCGAGTTCCATGAAGACGGCTACGATGTAATCGGTATCGACGATGACAAGTACATCGGCGAGACACTTACAAAGGTTTCCAGCCGTGCAACTGGTCTCGAAGCAGGCATTGGTAATGCTATCATCGAAGTTGATGAGCAGCAGATCGTTCGCGTATTCTCCTTCGTAGACGGCACATCTGTTAACGTTCGCGGTGAGTAATTTAAACTAACCGAAATAAATAGGTAACTATTTTCCGGCAGGTCGCAAGACCTGCCGGTTTTGTTATTTGTGGTGGTGTAGGGTGCAGCATAAATGCTACACCCTATAACGAGGTGACGGGTTCCGTCTTCTGAGCACGTAGGGGCGATTGCGTGTAGCCCGCGGGGCATTCACGAATGCCCCCTACATTGGTTAGCGGTAAAATGATTTTTTCGTAGAGAACGACCTGCGTGTCGTTCCTTTTTCATTCGGCGGTGGAACGCGGGCGGTCGGGGACGCCCGCCCCTACGATGAGTTGGTGTTGACAGAACAAATCTTATTCATCACCAAACCTTGTAGGGGACGGCGTCCTCGACGTCCCGTTTTGTCATCTCGAGCGGAACGAAGTGGAGTCGAGAGATCTCTACGCTTCGGTCGGGATGATGGACAGGAAATTTCTCCACTTGACAAATATGATATACTATTATTCGGAAGAAATATGAAAGGGTGTTTCAAATGAGCGAAAGCTGCAACCACGATTGCTCATCGTGTTCTAAAAATTGTGGCGAAAGGCAGGATAAATCGAGCTTCCTTGCCGCGCCGAATAAAAGATCAAGTGTAAAGAAGGTCATCGGTGTCGTCAGCGGAAAGGGCGGCGTCGGCAAAAGCCTTGTCACTTCCCTTCTCGCATCAGCAATGCAGAGAAGCGGAAAGAATGCCGCTGTTCTCGATGCTGATATAACGGGACCGTCTATCCCGAAGGTTTTCGGAGTCAATGAAGAGATTCAGGGCTGTGAGGATGGAATGTTCCCGCCGCGCAGTCGCCGCGGCACTCAGCTTATGTCCGTCAATTTCCTTCTCCCGAATGACACAGACCCCGTCGTATGGCGCGGCCCTGTCATTGCAAACTGCGTCAAGCAGTTCTGGACGGATGTTATCTGGGAGGATGTCGATTTTATGTTTGTCGATATGCCTCCGGGGACGGGCGATGTTCCGCTTACGGTGTTCCAGTCTCTCCCGATAGACGGAATCGTCGTTGTCACAAGCCCGCAGGAGCTTGTTTCGATGATCGTTGATAAAGCGGTCAAGATGGCGGCTATGATGCAGATTCCCGTTCTCGGCATCGTCGAGAATATGGCATATTTTGAATGCGATAAGTGCAACGAGCGCCATTATATCTTCGGCAAGAGCAATATCGAAGCTCACGCCGCAGAGCTCGGAATAGACACGGTCTGTCATATCCCGATGAACCCGATGATTGCATCCCTCTGCGACGCAGGCCACGTCGAAGACGTCGAAGGCGTTTGGCTTAATGATATGGTGGAGAAGATATCGAAGATATAGGGTTGAAAAACCAATGAATAAGACAAGAAAATCCCCGCGGTTGGGAGCATATGATTATTCAACATCGGGCAGATATTTCATAACAATATGTACCCATGGAAAAAAACATATTTTATCGCATATAACATCGAGCACCACCCAACCCAATGTAGGGGTCGGCGTCCCCGACGACCCGCATTCCCGCACAAACTCACGGGTAACCACCCAACCCAACGTAGGGGCGATTCACGAATCGCCCGTATGCACCAACAAATTGACGGAATATGGGGAAATTGCGGATAACATTATAAAACAAATGAATGATTTTTATGAAGTGATTACTGTTGACAAATATGTGATAATGCCAAACCATATACATATGTTGTTGTCAGTTAATAATCCAAACCGCGAGTCAGAAGGCGGGACGTCGAGGACGCCGTCCCCTACGAACTCAGTAGTATCGAAATTTGTATCATCATTCAAAAGGTTCTGCAATAAAGAATATGGTCATAACATATGGCAAAGATCATATCATGACCACATAATCCGCGATGAAAAGGATTATTTGAAAATATGGGGATATATAGACACAAACGTCATCTGTTAGACGGACGATTGTTTTTATAGCGAATAAAAGACCGGGGGAGGGAAAGATGGAACCCTCCCCCTTTTCATTCCAAACACACCCGGTTAACAAACATTTCATAATATTTCTCTTGACTTTACCAGACTAAAGTGTTAAACTGTGAAAGTGAATATTTAGAAAAGGGAGAATGGGACTATGGCAGATTTTCATTCAAAATCTCTCGACCGCTTGTTTGAAGCGGTGCTCCGCCTTGAATCGGTGGAGGAGTGCTATGGATTTTTTGAAGACGTTTGCACGATAAACGAAGTTCAGGATATGGCTCAGCGCTTTGATGTTGCGGTGCTTCTCGATGAAGGGCGCAATTATCAGTCCATTTCCAAGGAGGTCAATGTCTCGACGGCAACGATAAGCCGCGTCAGCCGTTGCCTCAACTATGGAAGCGGAGGCTATCGCCGTGCGCTTGAAAAGATGAAGGAAGCGGAGGGCTTGGAATAATGAATATCAGCGATAAGAATCTCAAGGCGGAGGAGCGCGCCTCGTTTGCGCTTCGCTCGCTCTATGCAAAATATGGCTATTCGCAGTTCAAGATGAGCAAGTTTGAGGAATATGACCTCTATGTCAGAAATAAGGACTTTCTCATTTCGGACGGCGTCATAACGTTTACCGACACGAACGGCAAGCTTCTTGCGCTGAAGCCGGACGTTACGCTTTCCATCATCAAGAATTGCAAGGATGAGGATAATTCCGTCCAGAAAATGTATTATAACGAAAATGTCTACCGCGTTTCGGGAAGCACGAAATCTTTTCGCGAAATCATGCAGGTCGGCCTTGAATGCATCGGTGATATAGACGGCTACTGCATCTCCGAGGTGCTGACGCTTGCGGCGAAGAGCCTCATGACGGTTTCGGAGGAATGGGTGCTTGATATTTCGCATATCGGAATACTGACAGACGCGATAGACGCGCTCGGCCTTTCGGAGTCGGATAAGCGCGCCGTCATCAAATGCGTTGGGGAGAAGAATCTCCATGAGGCGAAGAAGCTTTGCGGAGAATCAATCGAGGCGGAGAAGGTTCTCGCTCTCATTTCAACCTACGGCTCTGCGCGCGAAGTTATCGGCAAGCTTTCCGAGCTCGGTGCGGACGAGGGATATATCGCTGAGCTTTCGGAAATTGTCTCCGTGCTTGAGATAAATGGTCTTGCGGGAAAGGTCAGAATTGATTTCTCCGTCGTCGACGATATAAAATATTATAACGGAATCGTCTTCAAGGGCTATGTCCCCGGAGTTGCGACGAGCATCCTTTCGGGCGGCAGATACGATAACCTTATGAAGAGAATGGGCAAGAAATCGGGCGCGATAGGCTTTGCGGTTTATCTTGATTTGCTCGAGGGTCTTTCCGATGCAACGGAAAAATATGACGTTGACACAGTTATTATATATGAAGAAAACGAAAGCGCCGCAAGTGTTGCCCGCGCTGTTGCAAGAATCAGCGATACGGGTGCATCCGTCATCGCGGTAAGAAAGCTTCCGGAGAAGCTTCGCTATAAGAAGCTTATAAAGCTTTGCGGAGGAGAGGTGAGCATCTGTGGATAAAATGCTTAACGTTGCCCTTCCGAAAGGAAGACTTGGCGAAAAGGTCTATGATATGTTTGAAAAGGCGGGTTTTGAATGCCCGTCCATAAAAGAGGAAAGCCGCAAGCTCATCTTTGAGAATAAATCCGCAGGCGTGCGCTATTTCTGGGTCAAGCCCTCGGACGTTGCGATATATGTCGAGCGAGGCGCGGCGGATATCGGAGTTGCGGGAAAGGATATCCTTCTTGAATATGAGCCCGATGTCTATGAGCTTTATGACCTCGATATCGGCAAATGCCGCATGGCGGTTGCCGCGCAGAAGACCTTCCGCGATAACCCCGAGAAGACGCTCAAGGTTGCGACGAAGTTTTCGAATATCGCGCAGAAATATTATAATTCGCTCGGCCGCGATATAGATATCATCCATCTCAACGGCTCTATCGAAATCGCGCCGATTCTCGGTCTTTCCGATGTCATCGTCGATATCGTCGAAACGGGAACGACGCTCAAGGAAAATGACCTTGAGGTTTTTGAGACGATCGTCCCCATCTCGGCTCGACTCATCGCAAATAAATCGAGCTTTATGTTCAAATCCGAGCAGATTGAGCGCATCGTCGCTTCAATGAAGGAGAATTCAAAATGATTAAAATACTCAAATACGGCGAGGTGCAGAAGGATGATATCTTTGCAAGATGCGAGGATATCGTAAATGTTTCCGATGCCGTTTCCGAAATAATCGCAAATGTCAGAGCGCGCGGCGATGCGGCAGTTCTTGAATATTGCGAAAGATTTGATAAGGCGAGCCTCACCTCCCTTGCGGTAACCGAGGAGGAGATTGAAGAGGCGTTTGCCTCCGTCGATGAAAAATTCATTGATATCCTCAGGCGCGCGGCGGCGAATATAAGAAAATTCCATTCCCGCCAGGTCAGAAACAGTTTTATCATCAACGATGAAGACGGCATAGTCATCGGGCAGAAAATAATCCCCGTTGACCGCGCAGGTCTCTATGTTCCGGGCGGCACGGCGGCTTATCCCTCAACGGTGCTTATGGATGCGATTCCCGCGGTTATCGCGGGTTGCCGCGAGGTCGTCATCACGACTCCTCCGGGCGCGGACGGAAAGATAAACCCCGTCATCCTCGCCGCGGCGAAGATCGCGGGCGTCAGCCGCATATTCAAGGTCGGCGGTGCTCAGGCTATCGCCGCACTTGCCTACGGAACCGAGTCAATCCCGAAGGTCGATAAGATCGTAGGTCCGGGAAATGCATTTGTCGCAGAGGCGAAGAAGCAGGTTTTCGGCGCGGTTTCGATAGATATGATTGCAGGTCCGAGCGAGATTCTCATCGTTGCGGATAAGACGGCAAACCCCGAACACGTCGCGGCAGACCTTCTCTCTCAGGCGGAGCACGATAAGATGGCATCGGCAGTTCTTGTCTGCGACAGCATCTCTCTTGCGGAGGCAGTTTCAAAGGAGCTTGAAAGGCAGATTCCGCTTCTTCCGAGAAACGAGATCGCAAGAGCTTCGATTGATAACAACGGCAAAATCATCGTTGCGGATTCGCTCGATGCGGCGATTGAGATTTCAAATGAGCTCGCGCCCGAGCATCTTGAG
>JAZSHZ010000174.1:0-2930 GCA_045533555.1 Eubacteriales bacterium | reverse complement strand
CGATAATTCACCGACATCCGCAAATTTCGGTGTATCGTCCTCGTATGAAGAAAGCGCAATTCTTGCATTCTGATCTTCTTCTATGTTATAGATATATCCGAGGCTTTCATCATAAGCATCAGCAAACGAGCGGATAAGCGAAACATCCTCAATATCGATGATAAGCTTATTTCCATCAAGCTCGGCATCCTCAATAACATATACGCCATGGCGCTCTCCGACATTTTCAACTTCGATGAGCTTTCCTATAACAGAGTCGATATCGAAATTCTCCGTGTCGATACTGTCATCAAGTGTCATCTCAATGTAGCTGTGATACTCGGTTGCACCTGTTTCCTCGTTTATAATCGCCTTAGGAAGACCCTTTGTGAAGTCGGTTACGGTTCCTGTGAGAGCTGACTTATCAGAAGCAAGTGTGTCAATCTGTGTTCCGTCCAGAACATAACGGCGGACTATATTTCCGTCTGCATCCTCGGAACAGACGCCCACAAAGCCCGTGAAGTTGAACTTATCTGCGATGTTATATGCAACTTCATTGTTTGCGGCATATACGACATAATCCGTTCTGCCGTTTCTGAGCTTTATCTTTACTGCGGCAACCGGTTCATTATCACGCATTGTCTTGCCGTCGCAACGCGTAACATCAAGTCGCTCCATGCTTTCAATATTGCTGTCTCCGATATAAGGCTCGATGACGGATGTGAAAAGCGTATCGAGGTTTTTGCCGCTTCTGCGCACGAAGATATAATCGAAGTGATCGGGGTTCTGCTTGACAACAGGCGGCTTACCGTCTGCAAGCGCAACCTCGGTGATATCAAAATCATTAAGCTGCGTAAGTCTCAGGTGCCAGTCCTTTTCGGGGAGCGGCTTTGCATTTCTGAGCATATCGATATCAAAGTCTGCAGTAAAGGTTCCTGTTCCCGGCATCTTTGCCCGCTCTACATTATAGATAAAGTTGAAGCCGTCGTTTTTATCATAGTAGGTATCCTCTGCATAGGGAACATCGGGGCCTGCGTATGTTCCGATAGTCTGCGGAATGAGCTCAACTCCCGTGACCTCCGTGCTTTGCGACTGCGCATGGAAGCTATAGAGATGCTCATCGCCTCCGACGATGCGGAAGAAGTCAAGCGCATAGGCAACCGTGTCGTCAATATCAACGGAAACGACCGTTCTGCGATAAACGTCGGTTATATTCGGATATACCTGCGGGACATCAACATCCATAACCTGAATGTCACCTGCATCATCAAAGTGAAGCGGTTTTCCTCCCTCGCGGTGACTTACCTGCTGCATATCGTTTACCATAACCGTGTTATGGGATGCGGTTGCGCTGTCCCAGTTATGGCGCTTTGTTGCACCTGCACCGACCATTTCGGCAGGATAGCCGAAATCGGGCGACATATCAAGTCCGAATGCTTCAACTCCAAGATGGAGAGTATCATCGTGATTATGACCTATGGGAGCCGAGCCGAAGTATAACCAAAAATCACGCAGACTATTGCTTATCGCGTTTGTATCCGAAGTGGTAAACTTCGTTCCGCCCTTGAGATGCGCAATTCCGAAGCCCGTTGTTATCTGGCTCTTTGTGTAGTCATATTCTCCGTACTTCTCAATAACGGATTTGATCTCATCCTGAACGCCTTCGGGGTTCTTTGTGAATATATCACCGCGGATGTTATCAATCTTTCCCTTTGCACCGAAATAGAGAAGCTGGGCAAATATCGGCTGCTTTGTTGCCTCCCAGCCCGCAAGTTCGAGATCGGAGAGCGAGGAGAAGCCGAATGCGCCCGTTCCGCTGTTATCACTGATATTTGCAAGAACCGTAACCGTGATATAGGGAACTGCCATCTTGAGAGCCTTTATGAATTTCGGGTTTTTATAAAGATTCGTGTCGGGATTTGTGTTTTTCTCATAAATCGAAAGAACCTTCGCCACGGTCAAAAGGCTTTGGGGCATAATTTTATTATAGCCCGGAGAGCTTTCAAAGGTCATTGCCTCGCGCTCGACTATATCAACGAGCTTTCTCGTTATATTTCCGCCCGTGCAGCCCTTGTCGCTGTCGGCAGTACCTCTCTGCATCAGGAATTCAAGAAGCTCTGCCGTTCTCGGATATGTATCATAGATAACGGCGGCCTCCGCAAGCGGTCTGTGGTAGAGACCGAAGTTACCGAGAATCGTTCCTCGCTTGACATCGTCAAGAACTCTGTCCATAACATTCAACTCAAAGTTTTGACGAATCTTCTCGGGCGTGGTTTTATCATTTACCTCTGTGTTATTGAACTCAATTGCTCTTTTGCTGAGATAATCGACGACCCACGGATCATCATAAACATCAAAGAAGGCATCATATGCTTCCATATAAGTGCTTACGAGATAGCCCTCCCACGTGTGGCCGATGATGTTTCCGAGGCCCTTGGAGCCTGCAAAGCCTGCCATGAAGCCATGCTCAACATTCGCCATCGTGTTGTAAGTCGGGTAATAATCAGCAATTCTGTCAAGCAACACAATTCCCGCGCGGGCATATTTGACTTCGCCCGTGTAAAGATAAGCATCGCGGAAGGCTTCGATCGCTTTTTCGATTACCGCCGAATTCTTTTCATATCGCTGTGTCCACAAGCCGAGGAAGGAATATACGGCAACGTATGTATGAACCTCGCGGTCGCCATCATTTGTGCAGATTCTTCCCGTTTCATATCCAAGGCTGTCATCAACGCCCCAGATATATCCTGCGTGCGGAAGCGCATAATCTCCCCAAGCGTGAGTTATCGGGCCCTTTGTGCGCGGGTCAATGCCGTAAGGTGCCTTGGCGGGGGTGTAAAGCCCCGGATAAGTCTCATTGAAAAGGTTTCCGTTCGCGCCTCCGTAGCCATACGGATTATCGGCAAACTGCTCATAAACAACGTATTTGCCGGTCTCCGGATCGCGCTCAC
>JAZSHZ010000083.1:0-11679 GCA_045533555.1 Eubacteriales bacterium | reverse complement strand
GCCACGTGATATATTTATCAGGAACGGTCAATACCCTTCCGCTGTTCATAGTTGCGGTGACTTTAAGCTTTGCTCCACCATAGACATAAACTGCCGAAGGCGCTGTGATCACAATTCCGTTTTCAACTATACCCGAATTATCCAAAATCAAAACGGCATATTCCGTCTTCTTCGTTATTCCGCCATATGTAACCGTTGCCGTTATCTTCGCTTCACCTTCTTCGATACCGGTGATCATGCCGCATTCGTCAACTGTTGCAATGTCGGGATTGTCGGATTTATATGCAACTCCTGTAATTGCGTCGTCTTCGTATAGAATATCTTCTCCCTTGACGGACTTGAGCTTAAGCGATGTACTTACAGTTTCACCCAAAGCAATGATATTGCTGCCACTCTCCGTTACAAGCTCTGCACTGCCAAGAGCATTTTCATCCGTAAAGGTGAATGATGTGACATATGCCGCGTCTCCGCCGGCGCCTGCCGCACCGCTTTCACTTACACGGTAAACGACAAGATGTTCGCCTTCTGAAATTTCTTTTATTCCAAACGGTTTTATCTCACCTGAATTTTCAACTGCAGAATAGAAATCCGCCGTTCCTACATAATATTCGCTTGTCGGTACTGCATATCGAAGGATATTTGCTTCAAATTCCTGCGTTGCAGGCATCACATAACGCTCAAGTGCTGCGTTTCTCCAACGCCATTTGAACATATTTCCTTCAGCGAGATATGAGCTTGTTTTAGGGAATTTCACCTTAAACGCAACATACGAATTATAAAGATTTGCGCCACCTGCCCATACTATCTGAGTAGACGTACCTTTTCCGTTCAATAATATATCGGGATATGTCGGATGAAGATATGTCGCGCTATGGAATATCCATGGACGGAAATCGGTGTATGATTTGATATCGTTTACTTTTGTATAGTTATCCGCAGGATATGCCCCTTGATTGAAGTTAAGTTCAACAACGGATGACGGAGGAACCTCTTCATTATATACAACAATCTTTTCGGGGACACTTTCAATGACTCTTCCGCGAATCCTGATTTTTGCTTTTACTTCAAAAGTTCCCGCCTTTGTCGCACGGACACTCATTCCATCTTCCGATAAGACGGCAACGCCGTCCTCGGACTGATTCCGAATCTCTAAACTCTCGATTATTCCGCCATTGAAAGCCTTTCTGTCAGCAAGCTCAAAGCCCGTTGTAAAGAGAAGTTCTTCTCCGACCATAACCCTATTGTTTGTATAGAGATAGGTCTTGATAATCTTGCTGTCGTTATCAACGGTTATTTCTGTTTCGCTATGGCTTACGGTTCCGTTCATAATTACGCAGGTCTTGAGTGTTCCTACGCCTTCCGAAAGAGCGATAATCTCGCCCGTCTCGGAATTATACTCAAGAATATCCCTGTCATCTTCCGCAATCTCATAGATAAACTCAGCACCGTCAAAATTTACCGTTCCGCCGCCTTCAAGCTTTCCTGTTACGGATTTGACGGTTACCGCCTCTCCGACACCGATTATTTCTTCCGAAACAGTTGTCACAACCTCGATCTCTCTCGGTGTTCCGACAAGGTATATACCTCTGAGAAGTATATACTCCTGCTTGGGATTGATTCTGCTATAGTCCCCTTTGACTATCATGAGATACTCTGCATATCCCTTCGAATAATCGAGCTCATCAGATGCATCGAACTGACCCGAGAAAGCACGCCATCCGACAGCTCCGCTCGTTCCATAAAAATCCGCATCTGCAACATGATTCTTCTGCACGCAATAAGAATTGATATTTTTCGTTATGCTCGAGAATGTCATATCTGAAGTATACGGGAGCATATAGATATCGACGCGACCGGCACTTGTGTACTCACGTCCCCTGACATCAACATTATATTTTCCTGCTTTCGGAACTTTGACTTTATATGCAACCCAGTCGCCGTGGTAGCCCGAAAGATCCGTCCAACTTACACTTGTCCCAAGATATGTTCCTGACGAATCAGGTCTCGTGAGTCTGGCGGCAACCATACCCCACGGACGGTCTGTTCCATAATCGCGCATTGAATATTCACTGAACTGCTCCTCCGTTACGGGAACGCCTTTCTTTGCTCCCTCAACGGCAAAGCCCTGTGTGTAGTCCTGATAAACGCCGCTGTAGAAAAGATAATCCTGATTGATTCCGGAAAGAGGTGCGGACGGAAGAACGGTAATTTTCACCTCAACGGATTTGGTGACATTATCATACGTTCCGCTAACCTTAAGCTTTGCCTCACCTTCCGCGATAGCATAGATATCGCCTTCAGCCGTTTCATAAAGTGCTTCTTCCTTGTTTTCAAGCACTTCTACGGTGACATCGCCGTTTATGCCTGCAGTCTCCACATCGTCTATAAACCACTTGATTTCTGCGGAGAGCTTATCACCAACGCAGACATCGCCGAAATCAGCTTCAATCGCCGTAATCTCAGGAGGCGCGATATACGGCGTGAGCGTAAGCCCCTTCGTCTTGAAATAAGCATTTGATGCGTGTGAAGACTCACCGCTTCCCTCAAATAAGCTTATGAGCATATAATATTCGCCCGCTTCAAGATGAACATTGGCATATTCCTTGCGAACATTTGCAGTGCTTCCGCTCTTCACCCATCCATCCTGAGATGCAACAAGCTTTACGCCCGAATCCGCGAACACTTCCGAAAGATTCAAATCAGCCGCACTCATCGTCCACTTGCTGTCCGCATACGAGACAGGAACAAGATAAACGTTGAGTTTTCCGTACTGAGCATATGTTGTATAAATCATAGACGGCGTATAGGTTCCCGTCGTCTCAACCTTTGCATTCAATATAAATGCATTGTTGCCAAGATTTGCCTTCTGCGCACGGAATGTTGTTCCGCCGTTTGCATCCGAAGCCAGCATATATCCGTCCATTCTGTGGCATATGCCCGAATATTTCCATGCACCGTTTGAAATCTTGCTGTCGAGCTGAGTATAGTTCTTTATAAGCCTCATATCGACATTGTCGCCGCTTGAGTTACCGCTTACAGCCTCTGCGATAAAGCTATAAACAACAGGTGCAGTTTCATCCGGCTCAACATATGGTGTGAGTGTGAGGCCTTTTGTTTTGAAATAAGTTGCCCATGCGTGCGTTGACGCACCTGAACCCTGAACGAAATTTATGATGACATAATATTCGCCCGAATCAAGATAGACATTATCATACACACCCGGTACATTTGCTTCCGATCCGCTTTTTAACCAACCATCCTGAGATACAACAAGCTTTGCGCCCGAATCCGAGGTTATATTGGAAATATTTAGCGAAGTTGAGTTCATCGTCCATTTGCTGTCAGCATACGATACGGGAACAAAATAGATATCGAGCTTTCCATACTGCTGGTATCTTGCATATACCATAGACGGAGTATATGTTCCCGATTTTGCAATCTTTGCCTTTAAGATAATGGCATTATCGCTGTTTCCGAGAGTGCTGCTGACAACGCGGAAAGTCGTTCCGTGGTCCTTCTCGGCATACATGAGCTGCGCATCCATGCCAACTTTACTGTAGTACATCCATTCACCTGTCGATACTTCTTTATTGAGCATATCGTAGGATGTCATCGTTTTCATATCCACATTGGCAGCACTTGTGTTGCCAGCCTTTGCCTCCGCCGTGAAGTTGAACAAAACAGGCGCAAGCTCCTCAGCTTCTTCCGCAAACGACACCGTTGGAAGTATTCCGATGATCATCGTAAGCGCAAGTACAATTGAAAGTAAACGCTTCATATTTTTCTCCTCACATATCTATTCCGTCAGATTTTAATTACTGTAGACTACCTTATATTCGCTTCCGTCGAGATAAATCATATATCCGCGAGCGTTTGCGTATTCATCCGCTGCAGGCTTCGCTGTAAATTGGCCATGATTTGCATTTTTCTTGCTTGTTGCCTTGTACATACAGCTGTCCACTGTCATATTATTTCCATTGCCGAAGATAATTCCAACTTCAACAATTTCCTTTCCGCCTGCATCGTATTCAATCATATACGCGCCGTTTTTTACCTTCTTGTCAAGAACTACAAGCGGCTGTGCGGTGCCTTCGACATAAGTTATTTTTTCTACATCATCCCATACAAAATATTCATATGTTGAACCATAACCTACACGCACACTGTCACGATACCAGACAACGGGATAATTATAGGTTTTTGTAATCTTTTCATCGTATTTAAGATTTTCTGTTTCATCAACCGTATATGTATCATCCGTATCTCCGAACACTGCAACAGCCTGTGTCACCGCTTTATCAAGAGTTGTCTCCGAAAGGAGCTTATCCTTTGCAGTGTACCAATCGATAAACTTAAAGCCCGTAAGAGACGGAGCAGACGGTGCCGCAACCGTTCCTTCAACCACTTCTACAGTTGTGATGTATTCGCCATTCCCATTGAAAAACTCAACCTTCGGTGCCGTTGTATTCTTTGTGTAAACAGCAGTGAGATAAGTATTCGTGATAAGCTTATATGTAAAGCTCGGCTCCGCAGAAACGAACTCTCCGTTTTCGTCTGCGCCGCGCACCCAATGGCGGAATGTATAACCCTCTATCTCGGGAGCTTCAATCTCCACCTCATCACCGCGCGTATATCGGCTTCCCACAATTGAAATACTTCCGTTTACATTATTTGACATTGCAAACGAAACATAATGGTTTTCGACATTTTCGCTGAGTTCAGAAACCCAATCAAGCTCGATGCCATTTAAATAGCCAAACGCTCTGCCCTGAGAATCATTTCCGTTTCCTAAATCGGATATAAGCACGATAACATAATATTCATCATCAGAAAACTTAAACGGACTTCCGACTTTCTTTTCACCGGTACTCATATCGACAGAAGCTACCAACGTGACCCCCGGGTCTGCAACAATCTCCGAAAGATTCATCTCGTTCGTCATCGGCCATCTTGTGTTGGCATATGCAACAGGTACGATATAAGTATCTACAATCGAACAGTGTGCTGCAGCTGTCCAGCTGACGGACGGTATGTATATGCCCGGGTTTTCGACCGGGATTTTGAGAACATATCCACCGTTTCCGATATTGTCACCAACAACTCTGAACTGCAATCCTTCGTCATACAAGTAGCCTGTGTCAATATTTGTTTTGCAGATATATCTCCACGGAGCGGATATTTCTGCATCAACATTGTTGTATCTTATCCATTCTACTGTTTTCTGTCCGCCTGCAGCAGCTAATGTGAAGACATACTTTATATTTCTCGAAACAGTTATGTCAACAGTTCCCGTATATTCAATGCCGCAGATGTTTGCAGTTGCCTGAATTTTTGCAGTTCCCTCTTCAATGCCGGTAACAACACCGCTGTTGTTTACCGTTGCAACGGAAGGATTCAAGCTTTTGTATTCCGCAGAAGCTATCGGAAGCGAATTATCAAGTCCATATTCAAACGCAACCGAAACGTTTGCCGACGAACCTATTTTTATTGTATCACTGTCGGATGACAGCGCCAATCCCGACCGGCGTGTAAGTGTTATACCCTTTGTCTTGAAATATGTATTTGATGCGTGTGAAGACTCTCCGCTTCCCTTAAACAAACTTATGAGAACATAATATTCTCCCGAATCAAGATAAACGTCATCATACTCTCCGACAACGTCGACAGAGCTTCCGCTCCTTACCCAACCGTCCTGAGAAGCAACAAGCTTTACGCCTGAATCCGAGAATACTTCCGAAAGATTCAGATCAGTTGCACTCATCGTCCACTTGCTGTCTGCATATGCGACCGGAACAAAGTAAACGTTAAGCTTTCCGTACTGAGCGAATGTTGCATAAATCATAGACGGCGTATAGGTTCCCGAATTTTCCAGATTTGCCTTCAAAATAAATGCGTTGTTTCCAAGATTTGATGTTGCAGCTCTGAATGTAGCTCCTCCGCTTGCATCCGCAGCCATTGTATATCCATCCATTCTGTGGCAAATACCGGAATACATCCATGCACCTGTTGAGATACTGCGATCAAGCTGGTCATACTTTTTCATAAGTCTCATATCAACGTTGGCAGCGCTTGTGTTACCGCTTACTGCCTCTGCAACAAAGGAATAGACACTGTCTGCAGATACCGCATCATCCGACGTGAGAGTAAGCTTTGAAAGCATACCGAAGGTTTTGCTGTCATGCTCCGTCGGAGTTGATCCTTCGTTTACGATTGCAAACATATAATAATCGCCTGCATGGAGATATGTATTCTTTGCAAGCTCATCCTCAATCTCTGTCTGATAATATGTATCATAAGAAGCGAGATGCTTGACGGCAGCCATCGCATCCGTCATTGAGGCTTCCGAAATAATCGTCTGCACACCTGCAATCGTTGTTACATCCCAGCCTTTTGCCGCAACAACATCCTTGCTTACAAGATAGAGATCCGTCTTTTCTCCGTTTGCATAAATTCTATGCCCTGAAACATCTGCGGAATATATTCCTGACATCGGAATTCCAATGGTGAAAACCATAGCATTGGAGTTTTCCGGCTCCTCTTTATTGAGCGTGTAGAAATAAAGTCCGTTATCCTGAAAAGCCGCGGTATTTACACCGGGCTGCCCGACATATGCCCAGTAACCGGTTGACTTTGTCCTGTCAAGCGTATAGTTTTTGATATTTCCATCACGCACGGTAGACGTTCCGTGAGGCGTACCATCAGAATTCAGAAGAGCTGTGCACGCAAAGTCATATACGAGAGTTGTTCCCGTATCCGTTTCTGCAGCAGCTACCGCAGGCAGTATAGCTCCTATCATAGTTATCGTAAGTAATAGCGCGAAGAATCTTTTGAGTTTCATTTCAAATTCCTCCTTAGTTATATAATGGCACAATTACCTTATGATATAATACTATCCTTTTTTTAAAGAAAATTCAACACTCCATTGTTGCACATCGGGCAAAAATCCTTCTTGACACCGCGGAGAAAAAATGCTATATTCAGTTACGGACGGTGATTTATATGCTACCACTTTTCAACAAAACAACTCAGCTTGATAAAATCCCGATACGCGTTTCAACCGAATCTGCGAGAAACGAAAAAGGCCCTCTGCATTTTCACAGACACGTGCAGCTCTGTTTCGTTCTTTCGGGAGAGCTTAAGCACATCATATGTGGAAAGGAATATATCCAACGCGCGGGCTCCTGCGCATTCCTGCTTCCATTTATGCCGCATATATCCGACGCAAGCGAATCTGAAGATACACCGATCATCACGCACATATGGTTTCACGAGAGTTTTTTCAAAAAGCACGGCTACAACCTGCTATCATATGGAGAATCTGCAAATTTCAACGGTTTCAAAATTCCTCTTATTTCCGATTTTCCGGGACACGGTGATCTCCCCATTCGCATTCTGCGCGAGATAATAAACGAATTTGAGAAGGAGAAAAATTTATCTTTCAAAAAGCTTTCACAGCTCACGGCCAAACTTTTTTCTCTCGCCTGCACCGAGCCGATTGAGAAGAAAGCAGATCCGTTTTTTGAAAAGCAACTGCTCGGAGTCAACGCAGCCTTCGATTATCTTGAAAAGCATTTTCACAAAAAGATTTCGCTTGATAATCTTTGCGAGGTTGCAGAAATGTCGCGACGCTCTTTTACTTCGCATTTCAAACGTATTACACACCTCACCCCACTTCAGGCTATGCTGTCTATACGAATTCAGACTGCATTCAAACTTATCATGGAAACGGATATGCTTTTTGATGAAATTGCGCAACGTACCGGTCTCGGAGATCACACCAACATGGCTCGAGTCTTTGTCAAGAATGTCGAAATGTCGCCTTCGGAATTCGTCGAAGATTATGTCAAAAAAATCGATCCTTCCTATACCGTTTCAACATACAGCCGATACAAATGGTTGTTCGAATTAAAATCACCATTTAATGACGAACAGTAAAAAAACCTGAAAACAATTGTTTTCAGGTTTTTTTACAAAGTGACACCGTCTTTGAATATTGCGATATCTCGGATATTCTGTTTTTCGGTGCTTGTTTTCTCTCCGCTTGCAACGGAAATGATATAGTCAAAAAAGCTTTCCGCAGTTGCTTTAACATCAAAACCATTCTCTACAAGCACACCTGCATCAAAATCTATCCAAGAACGCTTTTTATTATGCAAAGCCGTATTTGTGGAAATCTTGACTGTAGGCACAGGGCAACCGAAAGGCGTTCCTCTTCCTGTTGTGAAAAGAACGATGTGGGCACCCGACACTGCAAGAGCAGTTGATGCAACAAGGTCATTTCCCGGTGCAGAAAGCAATGCTAAACCTTTTTCCTTTACAGCTTCTCCGTAGGCAAGAATATCACAGACAACACTACTTCCGCCCTTTTGAGTGCAACCGAGAGCTTTATCTTCAAGAGTGGTTATTCCGCCTGCTTTATTTCCGGGTGATGGGTTTTCATCAATCTTTTCACCATAACGCATATAATAGCTTTTGAAATCATTTATCATCTTTACCGTCTTTTCAAAAAGCTCTCGGTTACGGCATCGGTTCATAAGAATCGTCTCCGCACCGAACATTTCGGGAACTTCCGTAAGGATTGTTGTTCCGCCCATTGCACAGAGCATATCGGAAAACTCACCTACAAGCGGATTTGCCGTGATACCCGAAAGTCCGTCACTTCCTCCGCATTTAAGACCGATAACAAGCTCAGATACAGAAATTTCTTCTCGTTTTAAATCCTTTGAAGAATCTACAAGCTCATTTACAAGCTTTAAACCCTCCGAGACTTCATCCTCTACATCCTGCGAAACAAGGAATTTGACTCTCTTTTCGTCATATTCCCCGATTGCTTCTTTCATTTGCTCAATGGTATTATTTTCGCATCCGAGAGCAAGAACAAGCACACCCGATGCATTTGGATGATTGACAAGACCTGCAAGTGCCTTTTTAGTCATTTCATGGTCTCCGCCAAGCTGTGAACATCCGTATGGATGAGTAAAGGCATATATCCCATCCACACTTCCTTTTGCTTCGGCTTTTTTTGCAATTATCTCTGCAATGGAATTTACGCATCCGACGGTTGGGATTATCCATATTTCGTTGCGGATTCCGACCTTGCCGTTTTCTCTTTTATAACCCATAAATGTTTTTTGTGTCACATCTTTGCTTTCAGAAAATTCAGGGTTATATTCATAGTTGAGAAGTCCCGAAAGATTAGATTTTGTGTTATGGGTATGGACATGCTCGCCTGCTTTTATATCGCAGTCTGCATGACCGATGGGATATGCATACTTTATTATGTTTTCGCCTTTTTTGATATCGCAGAGTGCAAACTTATGACCTCTCGGAATATCGTTTAAAAGAGTTACATTGTCGCAGTTTTCCCCTGTCTTTAAACCATCAAGTGTTACTGCAACATTATCTTTTGAAGATATTTTTACATACTTCATATGACACTCTCCATAACGGCTTTTGCACCGATTTTGTCTATCTTCGCGATGTAGTCTGTTACCTTTTCTGTGAGTCCTTCAACCTCATTGAGGTCACGCCCCCACATATCACAATTTGCAAGAGCTGTTTTTACGGTGAGTGTGATATCTTCCCACGGAAGGTTTGCAAAGTATCGGCATACATCCTTATCATCACGGATGAGATATTCTTTTTCGCCCTTTCCGTAGAATTCACCATCTCTTTCTTCTCCCTTATAAAATCTCAAAAGTGCTGCAAGAGAGAATGAGAGAAGATTTGGAAGCTTTCTGAACTTCTCCGTATATTCAAGAAGTGACGGCATAACTCTTGCACGCCATTTTGAAATGGAATTAAGGGAAATATCCGTGAGTCTATGGTCGATATACGGATTCTTGAAACGATCTGCAACCGCGCCGGCAAACTCAAGAAGTTCTGCTTCGGGAAGCGGAAGAATCGGGATAATCTCTTCATAGATAAACTTATTCACAAAGCCGCCTATAATCTTATCCTGCATACAGTCACGGACGATTTCTTCACCTGCAAGCATTGATGCAGGTGTCATTGATGTATGAGTGCCGTTAAGGATTCTCACTTTACGCTTTTTATACGGTGTATGGTCATCGGTTACAAGTACGGGAAGTCCTGCTTTTGCAAAAGGAAGCATTTCTTTGAGTTTTTCAGGTCCTTCTATTACCCAGAAACCGAACACTTCACCTGTATCAAGAAGCTTATCCTCATAGCCGTTTTCGGCATTGAGCTTATCTGCTTCATTTCTCGGATATCCCGTTACGATGCGGTCGACAAGTGTTGAGCAGAAGACATTCTCTTCTCTTATCCATTTAAGGAATGCATCCGGAAGATTCCAGAGCTTTATGTATTTTTCAACGCAAGCGAGAAGTTCCTTACCGTTATTATCGATAAGCTCACAACTTAAGATAACAAAGCCCGTATCGGGTTTTCCATCAAATGCAACAAAGCGGTCATACATAAAACAGCAAAGCTTCGCAGGAAAGCTCTTTGCAGGCTTATCATCAAACTTATCTGCATCGGAATATGCGATGCCTGCCTCTGTTGTGTTGCAGACGATATATCTTATATCCGGGTTCTTTGCGCAGTCCATAAATACATCGAAATCACGATATGGGTCAATACAACGAGAAACGCTTGTAATAACACGCTTATATCTCACTGCATTTCCGTTTTCCGAACCTTGAAGATAAAGGGTGTATAAGCCTTCCTGTTCGTTGATTATATCGGTAAGTCCTCTGTCAATCGGCTGTACCATTGCGATTTTGCCGTTGAAGTCTTCCTTTTCGTTAAGAACATCAAAGAAGTAATCAACGAATGCACGGAGAAAGTTTCCTTCTCCGAACTGAATTACCCGCTCCGGAGCATCAGGTTGAATAAAGCCTTCGTATCCGGACTCTATGAGCGTTTCGTGTGTCAGTCTTTTCATAGCTCTCTCCCGAAATTACTTTATTTCGTAAGGGAAAACATACTTTGCTGAATCTGCATCAATATAGAGGATGAAATCCTTGTGATCCTTCATAATTGTCGCCGGAATCATATTTGTTACTTCTGTGCTTTCAAGAGTTGCCTTTACTGCATCTGCCTTTACTGCATAAGGAACGCAGGAAACAATTCTTTCACAAGCAAGGATCTGATGAACAGTCATGGAAACAGCCTGCTTCGGAACATCATCGATTGTTGCAAACCAACCCTCGCCCATCTGCTGCTGCTTGCAACGGTCGTTGAGGTTAACAATATGGTATGCTTCAGTTGTTTCAAAATTTGCAGGCGGGTCATTGAATGCAATATGCGCATTCTCACCAATACCGATAAGGCCGATATCAATCGGAGCCTTTCGGATTTCTTTTGTAAGACGCGCAATTCCCTCTTCCGTTCCATCAACAAAGTGAGCAGCTTTGAGGTTCTTCACTTGATCAACAAAACGTTCTTTAAGATATTTACGGAAACTTGCAACATGAGTTTCAGGAAGATCAACATACTCATCGAGATGGAACATCTCAACCTTACTCCAATCAACATCCTGCTTAACGAGCTCTTTAATTGTGTCAAACTGCGATGCGCCTGTCGAAAGAGCTATTCTTGCGCATCCTTTTTTTGCGATGCATTCATTGATAACATTTGCAGTGTGGACTGCTGCAGACTTTCCGAGTTCTGCCGGATTTTTACAGATGCGTACTTCCATTTTCATTTCTCCTTGAT
>JAZSHZ010000004.1:0-14387 GCA_045533555.1 Eubacteriales bacterium | reverse complement strand
TTGTAGATGATGTTCTTGTTGGAGATGATTTGGTTGTTGAAATAATTTTTGAAAATAAGGAATTGTTTATACCTTTGGAAGAAATGCTTAATGCTTTGAATTTGAATGTTGTGAAAGAGGGCGATATGTTTTTCGATTTCGCAGGAGAAAAATTTATTTGCAAATTTGATTATGAGGAAAGTGAGTATTTAGGAGAATATGCTTATTTATATATCTTGCCAATCACTAAAAAAGATTCAGTATATACTGCTGATTTTGTCAAACTAGGTCCGTATAGAGATGGGATATGTGTTTTTATTGAAGGAAAACCATATATATCACAAACAACAGCAGAATATTTGTCTTTCTTTTTGGGGTACGATATTATTTTTGATAAAGAAAAACGAACGGCGCGACTGAAGCTGGCAAACATTCCACCCACAGTTGAAAGATATTTGGATGTTCCTGAAGGGGAGTGGTATTCTGAAGCTATAGAGTATGTAATTGCTGAAAAATATATGGCAGGAATAACCCTGATATATTTTGAACCTAACACTCTTGCAGATCGCGCAACAATCGTTTCCGCGTTATATAACATTGAAGGGAGTCCATTGGGACATTTGTCGAGATTTGAGGATGTGAAATCGGATTCGATTTTCTATAACTCTATTGGATGGGCTCAATATGCAGGAGTTGTCAACGGTGTTGGGGAAAATAAATTTGCTCCAACACAAAATGTCACTCGTCAGGATTTCGTAGTTATGCTTTGGAGATACATGAAATATTGTGGGTTTGAATACCGCGAAGCTGAGAAATCAAAAATATTTGCAGATGATGCAATTATTGCCGACTATGCAAGAGAAGCAGTGCAGAGTCTCAACTCGCTTGGAATAATGAACGGGAAGGGGAACAATGTTATCGATCCGCGCGGAAGTATAACTCGCGCTGAGGTAGCTACGATGTTGCATAGAATGATGAATGTTGCAAACAAAATGGGGATCGCATAGCGAAAGACTATATCCTTCACATACGATGCAAACGGCAATCAGCTTACAATGACCGACAGTACGGGAACAACCACGCAGACGTATGATGAAGAAAACCGCGTCACAAGCAAAACAACCCCGGGATTCGGCACAAGCACATATACATATGACAATGTCTCAAATCTCACAAGCGGATATGTATCTATGCAGAGTCAGGATCCGGAGGGCAATGTTGTCGAAAAGGTATATGACAAGGTAGGACGTTTGCTCCGCGTCAACAACGGAAGCGATACTGTCAGCTATACATATTACGACAACGGAAATATGGAGCGCGTGACATATCCCGACGATGCCTATACAGCATATACTTACTATTCAAACAACGACCTTAAGACAGTGCAGAACGTAAATTCCTCGGGTACGACGATAGAAGCATATAACTATGCTTATGACGGAAACCGAAATCAGACAACAGTTCTTGACGGTTACGGAACTACCCGCATAAAATAATAATCAAATGCCCACCGTTTGATATTCAAGCGGTGGGCTATATTAAAGAACAAACAAAATATGCTTCCTGCCATGTTTGGTTTGATGGAGAAGAAAAATACGCAAGACATTGTTTGCTCTGCTCATTACTAAATTATGCGAGCAATTTGGAAAATGTTAATTGACCTTTTGGGTAAATGTGGTATAATAAAATAGATTTTATTTTTGGAGGTAATTATAATGATTCTTGTTTCACCGTCGATTTTATCGGCTGATTTTGCGAATCTCGGAAGCGAGATGAAGCGTCTTGAAGAGTGCGGAGCGCATTGGGCGCATGTTGACGTTATGGATGGGCATTTCGTTCCCAATATGTCGATCGGGGCACCGGTTGTCAAGGCAATTTCAAAGGTTTCCGATCTTCCGCTTGACGTTCACCTTATGATTTCTGATCCCGATCGTTATGTTGACGATTTTATCAAGGCAGGTTCATATATAATAACGATACATGAGGAATGCAATTCTGATGTCGGCGCTGTTCTTCGTCATATTAAGGAAGCCGGAGTCAAATGTGCGCTTTCCATTAAGCCGAACACACCGGTTTCTGCGCTTGAGAAATATATTGATATTCTTGATATGGTTCTTATTATGACTGTTGAGCCGGGATTTGGAGGTCAGAAATTTATTGATGCATGTCTTCCGAAAATTGCTGAGGCAAGAAAGCTTATTGATGAAAGAAATCCCGAGTGTCTTCTCGAAATTGACGGCGGAGTCACCTGCGAAAATGTTGCGGTTGCGAAAGAAGCGGGTGCAAATGTTATAGTTGCAGGGTCATCTGTTTTCGGTGCTGATGATATGAAAAAGGCGATCGAGGTTCTCGGTAAGTAATTACATATCCGTTGAAAGGAATGATTTGAAAAGTGCAGCAACGTAAAAAACAGAGCTTTTTTAAAGGTGCGATGATTCTCTCGATAGCTGCGATTATCGTCAAAATTCTCGGTGCTATTTTCAAAATTCCGCTCACTAACATACTTGGTGGGGATGGAATGGGATATTTTTCAACGGCGTATGATATTTATATGCCGGTGTATGTTGTTTCAAATGCGGGCTTACCTGTTGCCGTTGCGAGAATTGTTGCGGAAAGTGTTTCGCAAAAGCGATTTCGGGATGTCAGAAGAACATTGAAAATTGCAAATACAGTATTCCTTGTGACCGGATTTATTGGATTTTGCATAATGTTTTTCGGAGCAAGATTTTTCGTTAACTCCCTTATTAAAAATCCCGGAGCATATCTTGCGGTAATGGCAATGGCGCCGACAGTGTTTTTTGTCTGCCTGACCTCTGCATATAAGGGATATTATGAAGGACTTCATAATATGTACCCGACTGCGATTGCGCAGGTCATAGAGGTTGTCATCAAGCTTATTTTCGGTTTCGGTTTATCTATGCTTGCATATAAGCTTGGTATGGATGAATATAACTCTAAACAGACCGTTTTCGGCGTTTTCTATGCGTCGGAAGCCGATGCTGAAATAAGGGTTTTGCAATTTGCTGCGGCGGGTGCGATACTTGGCGTTGCGCTTGGCGCAATGGGAAGCTGGCTTTCTGCATTTCTTCGCCATAAAATTCGCGGTGACGGAATAACTACGGAAGAGCTTTCTGTTGAGCAGGAGGTTACTCCGACGAAGGTTATTCTCAAAAGAATAATTAAGATTGCAATTCCGATCGCTCTTGGTTCCTGTGTGGGTCAAATAACAGGAGTTATAGATTTGTTCTCTGTTTATGACAGACTTCACCATGTTGTTGATGTTGGCTATGATACGCTTTTGAATTTATATGGAAATGCAGTTCCCGTAGATAAGGCTCTTGAAGATATTCCAAACTATCTGAACGGTTGCTATAAGGGTATGGCGGTGACTTTATACAATCTTATACCGACGTTCACAGTTGCATTCGGCGTCAGTGCGCTTCCATCTGTTACTGCGGCGTGGACGGAAAAGAACAGTGTTGCATTGAAGGAAAACGTTGAAGCGGTTCTTCGTATGACCATGCTTCTCGTTCTTCCGGCAGGTATAGGAATGGCGACACTCTCTCACGGTGTTCTTTCACTTTTATATGGCGGAAGACCGCTTGAGGTTGAGATTGCCGCGCCTCTTCTTTCTCTTCTTGGAATTGCCGTTATATTTTCGGCAACCTGCTCGCCGATAAACAGTATGCTTCAGGCTGTCGGCAGGGCAGACCTTCCTGTTAAGATTATGGTTGGCTGTGCGGCGTTTAAGCTTGTATTCAATTATATTACCGTTGGAATTCCCGAAATCAATATTCGCGGTGCAGCGATGGGAACGTTGATTTGTTATATTCTGATTATGTCCATCAGTTTATTCTTCCTTATAAGGATAACGGGACTCAAGCTTAATTATATGACTGTCTTTATAAAACCGCTGATTTCCGCTTTGCTATGCGCGGGTGCTGCGTTCGGAGTTTCGTTGCTTCTTATGAGCGTTGTGTCCGAAAAGCTTGCTACGGTTGCGGGTATAGGAGTTGCGGTTATAGTTTATGTTGTTGCGTTGGTGCTTCTTCGAGCAATTTCGGAAGAGGATATAAGAAGACTTCCGAAGGGAGATGCTCTTGCAAGACTTTATAATAAGCTTCCGGGAAAAAAGTAGAATAAATAATAATGAGCATATCGGACTTATCCGTGTTGTAGGATAGTTTTGATATGCTCATTGTTTTATATGTTTTTCTTTTAACCAATCCCAACGCTGAGCTTGTTCGCGGTCCATTATAATAGCGTTCGGAAGATTGCGCTTTTTAAATTCAGTTGGTGACATCTTATAGTTACTTGAAAAAACACGTGAAAGATGTGCTTTATCGCAGAAACCGCATAGTTCGGCAATCTCAGAACCGGATTTTTCGGTGAACAGAATATAATATCGTGCACAGTCAAGTCGCAGAGATGTGATGAATTCAACAACGGTCAGTCCGGTAACAATTTTAAAGCTCTTTGTAAATACACGACGCGACATCGCTGAAATTTTACAAAGAGTATCTATCGTGATTTTTTCGGTATAATGCTGAGAGATGTATGCAACTGCCTTGGCAACTGCATTTGCACGCTCGCGTGAAAGTGTAATGTCAACGTTGTTTACTTCCGTGATGCAAAAAAGCTTTATGAATTCAACAAGAAGCTCTCGAAGAATATCATAATCCATATCGTAGTGCTTTGAGAATTCTGCATGCATACGCCGTGCAAGCATATCACCTATTTCGCGCTTGCTTCCCGAAAGTTCTGAGAATTCGGGGATGTTCCGTTCCTCAAAGCGAACTCTTGAGTTGGTAAAAGAGAAGTATCTGTATCCTGAATCGGTGAGGAAGCTGTCGGTAAATGAAATTGAAACATATACAGGGGTATCATCGGATTCTGCAGTGTCTATGTTGTGCCTTGTGTACGGGGGAACAACGGTGAGGGAGCCGGGAAACTGGGTGTAGGTGATACCGCCGATTGTATGCTTCATTGTTCCGCTTAGCATATACCACATTTGCGTGTAATTGTGAAAATGAGTGCCATCGGTTTTTCTCGTGCATTCAAGCGTAAGAGTAATTGGAAACCTGCCTCGTATGAGGCTTTCTTTTGTTATATTTGTGGTGATCAAATTTCTCACTTCCCATCCGTATATCTCTAATATATCATATAACATTATATGTTGTCAAATTGGGTTTCAGATAAGCCCGATTATCCAACTCAAATATGCCCGATTATTCAACAGTTTTGCTTGAATTTGAAGGTTGCATATATTAATATAATGGTATAATGCATTGATTATACAGGAGGTAAACCGCATGAAAAGAACATTATCTTTCTTTGTTGCATTATGTATGTTGATGAGCTTTATACCTGCGGCAAGTGTTGTCGCCGCAGAGTCTGAAAAGACAGTATATAACTATGTCTTCAACAGAACAGCCATAGGTGCATCGGAAAATGTCAGCCTTTCAACGTACACACAGGGAGGCTACTCATACGACAGTGTCGTAACGGGTGATCCGTGGGAGCTTGTCGGAGTGAGATCTGCAAATTCTCACAATCTCGCGTCAAGCTTGTTCTACTTTCAGACAAAGATTGCCAATAAGGATTTCCCGAATGCAGGCTTTGTCTTTAAAATTAAGGTGGATGAGCCCGGAAGATATTCCCCGCAGGTTACATATGTCAAACGTGCAACAGGGCCGAAAATGAATGTCTTCATCGTCGATACAGACACACTTGCGGCATATGATATGACAAGCACCGGCGGTATTCGCGATGCGGCAAATCTCGTTGCGACTCAGTCGCTCGGTACACTTGATGCATATGCCGAAAGCGAAACCACGGAAACCACCGAAATCGGTGAGCTTTCGTCCGTAAAGCTTGATAAGGGCGAATATTATTTAATGTGCATAATCAACGGTATAAATGAAAATACCGTCCCGACAAGCGGAACTGCGCAGTACAGATTTGACATCAAGCAGCTCTCGTTGACCGAGGAATATGCGTTTGAATATATTACTGCAAAATCTGCAATAAAGCCCGAGCTCCTTTCCGACCGCGGACTTCTTGAAACGGCAAGCATCTTTACGGAATACGGGGGAGTAAACACTTCGGTATCGGATGATTGGGCATTTAATTCATATCCTTCATACTCCAATGTCAGCGACTATATAAATACCAGTCCTATAAATATTGGAAACTACAATACATCATCACAGCCGTTTCTCGCATTGAAGCTCGATATCGGTGCAACAGGAAAATTCGATGTCAATGTTCGTGCATTTCCGGCAACTGCGGGCACGAAAGCAACCGTATATATGTTCCCGACAGGTGAAATTGCAAAGGTTAAGCGCAGTGACTTTGCAAATCTTACGCCAATCGGAACAATTGACACTCAACTTAATCCGGGAGAGTTATCTGACGCGGAATATAGCTTTGTCGGAAAGACAAATATAACCTCTTCGGGAGACTACTATATTGTTTTTGATTTCAATTCAACAAATCCGAATCAGCAGTCTGCGACGGTAGCTCGCCACAGTTTCCTGCTTGCCGGAATAAAATTGACCGAAGCTGCGGCGGAGGATGAACCTGAAAAGCTGTCACTCAAAGCAGACAAAACGATTCTCGATATCGGTGATACACAGACACTTAAAGCAACTGCAAAGTATTCGCTCAGCGGAGATAAGGTGATGACAGAGGGCGTGAGCTATAAAAGCTCGGCTTCCGATGTTGTTGAGGTTTCCTCATCGGGTGTTGTTACTGCAAAAGGTGAGGGAAGTGCAACCGTAACGGCAACAATCGACGGAACAGAGATTTCCGACAGTGTTGAGTTTACAGTTCTTGCTCCCGATCCCGGCAATGCAGGTAAGATTTTTGAATATATCTTCTCGACAAATTCAATGCTTGATCAAACGGTATACGGTAATCCTCGTCTTGATGCAAGTGGAACACTTCGTCAGATGAGCGACATAGATTCTTTTGATGAAATCGATTCATCAAAGACCGCACTTTGGGCATATGCCGCATTTACGGGTGCAAACATAAATTTAGGTCGCGCAAACTTCAATTCAAATTTTGAGTCAAAGAAATACGGAACAGCCTCTCAGGGATTTCTTGCGATAAAGATCAATGTTCCGAATAAAGGTGATTATAATCTCTTTGCAAATCATGAGTATTCATCCTTCGGAACGGCGGCAGATGTATATGTGTTATCATCGGACGGAATCACAAGCATCAATCGTGATGCGTTCAAGAATATGACACCCATCGGACACTTTGACACGAGAAAAACAGAAACATCTCCGACGTCGGGAGAGCAGAAAATCGGAAAAGTCACCTTTGCAAAGCGCGGTGATTATTATGTAATTATCGACTGTAACTCTGATAACCCCATATATCAGGGAACGACAACAAGACATTATCTCTATCTCAATGCATTGAAACTTACTGCTTGTGCAGGTGATTTTGACAAGCTAACAATTATTCTTGACGGTGTTGGAAAGGACGATCCTATTGTTCTTGCAACGGCAAAAAAAATAAATGTGATACTTACCGATAACGCCGATATGCCTCTTGATGAAATCGATGAGGATAAGCTTTCCGTAAATCTCACATCAAGCGATTCTGACATTATAGCAATAAATGATGGTTGGGTAGAAGCTGTTTCCTGCGGAAGTGCAAAGATCATCGCAGACGTCACCTGCAACGGCATTTCAAGACAGGCAGAATATGAAGTAGTTGTAACTCCTCTCGGAGAAAATCTTCTTTCCGGTAACAATCCAACATTTGAAGAAGATGAATGGGTGTGGAACTGGACTCGTGAGGATGAGATGCCCGATACGGCAAAATTTATGCGTACGATGCTCGGTGTCGCCCCGACTGAAGATAATCCTGACAACCGCGCGATGGGTGTTGTTTTCAATCCGAGCATTGCGGCACATTCAAACCCATCTGATATAGCACTTAAAACAGGTAAGCGTATTAAGATTGAACCGGGTAAGATTTATCAGCTTTCTTTTAAGTATAAGCTTGAAGATTATAAGATTCCGGAAGATGCATCGGATATGAGCATGTTCTTCAATCTGTATGCATATCCGTCTCAGACATCCGGAACAGCAATATCGACTTTTACCAGAACGTCAAACTTTGCAAAAGGCGATTACATTGAAAAGTATGGTGAGTGGCAGGAGGTTGTTGTTGCAATCCCTGCACCTAATGAGTTCACGTCTCCTGTTTATGTAACTCCGCGACTTGTGTTCAGACCGACAGCAGAAGACCTTGATAAAACAGGCTTTGAGGGCACTGCGTGGTTTGATGACTTTGAGCTTCGCGAAGTAGGGTTTGCCGGAGTGAACGTTGAAGTTCTCGGAGATACTGCGACAGGCAACAAGACAGATCACACGGTTTATGCAATACCGTATGCAACGACAGGGCATATTCTTTCTCTTGATGGCGCATCTGCACCTGATTGTGCGGCGTTTGAAACGGACAATGCTTACATTGTTTCCAATCCAAAGAAGTATGAGCGTGCAGCTTACGGAGACGGAAGCGGAGATTATGTCGTAAGTGCAACATCAACTCTCGGTGGTATGAACGGAAGCGCAGACATTACGGCAAGAATAACTCTCGGTGCAATTACGCGCGAGGGAAGCGCAACCGTCAAGGCATCAAACTTCCCGATTCAGCTTTACAGAGTTGAGGCGGAAGCCGAAAAAGTTGCGGTAGGAGAGAACACAAAGGTAAACGTAACGGGATACCTTACCGACGGAACGGTTGCAGACCTTGATGATGCAATTGTGGAGTTTAAATCGCTCACGCCCGATATAGTTTCGGTCACTTCCGACGGAAGCGTAACGGCACTCCGTTCGGGTAAGGGTAAGGTGAACGTAGCAGTTCTTAACGGAAGTGTCGGTGCGGAAACCGTCTGTGAAATTACAATAAGCGACGACAGTACGTTTGAAAGTGTTGAGCTTTCCGGTGCAGAAACGGTTCCGTATCTTCGTGATGTAAAGCTTACACTCAAAGGAAAAATGTCAAGCGGATATGATACAGATGTTGAGTGTGCGAAAGTTAAGTGGAATGTAACGTCAAACCCGTCGGACGGAATAACGATTTCCGATGACGGTGTAATATTCGGTGCAATTGAAGGTGCAACTGCGGAGATATATGCCGATGTTACAATCGGAGATGTAACACTCAAAACAAATATAATAACGGTAACGGTATCCGAGTCAACTCTTCTCGACTTTATGATTGATTTCGGTGCAACCAAAGAAACTGTTCCTGCAGACGTTAAAATTGAGGTTGACGGATGGGAATTCAATAAAGATGAATCACACGCCTCGGCATTTAATGCAGGAATGCGAAGTGACGGTGTTCTTTCGCAGACAAACGGTGTAGGCAGAGCACTCGCCATAGATGTATTCGTTCCGTACGAAGGAATCTACAATATTATATTTACGGGACAGTATTATATTGCAGGTACGGAAATAAGCGATGTATATATAGACGGTACCTATGCCGGTGAGTATGAATTCTATAAATCAGGTGCAAACAGAAAAGCGCCTCCTAAGAGTCTTCGTACAATGCATCTTGATGCAGGTGTGCATACATTTGCATTTGTTCCGAGAAGAGCGAACATATACTCAAAGTCGCATAACCAGTTTATAATGCAACTTCGTTTTGCAGGTGTAGAAGAGTTACCTGAACTTCATAGCATCAATGTGGCGGAAAATATGACCGTTGCAATGAATGAAACAAAGACCATTGACACGAATGTTATATTTGATGACGGTTTTGTTTATTCGGGTGAAAAGAGAAAAGACGGAGCGAACGATCCGGAGATTGTTATAACTTACAGTGAGTACGATGAAACAATCCTGAAGATTGAAAACGATGGTACAATTACTCCCGTAAATCCCGGAGAGACGGACATCACCGTTAAGGCTTTATATAATGGTGAAGAGGTTTCCAGGACTACAAAGATTATTGTCGTTTCTGAGAATATAGGTTCGGATACTGCAGTTGCATCTGTAAAGATCGTTGCGGATCGATTCGTAATGAGCTCCGGTGTTGATGGAATTACACTTGAAGCGGCAGGCTTCAATGCAAGCGGTGAATCTGTTGATATAAGCAATGCGGAGATCTCTTGGTCGAGTTCTGATGAAGGCATCGTAACGGTAACATCGGACGGTTTTGCGGCTCCTGTATCGGTAGGTGTTGCAGATGTAATGCTTGCAGTAGTGATTGATGGAAATGAATATACATATATTCAACCGATTTCAGTTCGCGATGGTAAGGTTTCAAGAACGTATTATACGGATGAAATGGTAGAAGCTGCAGCGGAAAACTCACAGAAATACAGTTGGGCAGCAGATATCAAGAAAACTGCAATAAGAAATGCAGAGAAGTATCTTGGACTTGAGGAAACTCTCTGGAATATGGTAACTGCAGAAAATATCCCGCGTGCAATTACAGTAGGTCTTGAAGGGGATCCCGATAGGGTTACATGTCGTTATTGCGGTGTTAATCTGCACTTGTATGGAAATTACCCATGGACAAGTAATCCGATTGCACGTCCTTGGAAAATTCAGTGTGGTGCATGTAAGAGACAGTTCCCGACAAATGATTTTGCGAAGCTGTATGAGCTTGGTAAAAACGAAAACGGAATTTATGAGGTAGAGCTTGCAAGAGAAAGAAATGCGGCACTCGTTGAAGAAACAAACGGTGAGGTCGATTATCTCAGAAATAATCTCTATCCCGAACTTGCGGGATTCAAGGGGAATTTAAGTGAGTGGGAAACTGTTGAGGGCTGGGGCGTCGATGACGGACTCGGTTATGATACAGGCAGAGTTTATTCAAACGGTATCGCAGAGATGCATACATATATTGCGTATTATAACCATTTTGGATTGTGGTACACATCAGGTTCTGCGGCCCCCGGTGTGCTTCAGGCTGCGGCAAATGCACTTTCTGAAGCATATATCTACACGGGTGAAGAAAAGTACGGAAGAGTCGGAGCAATTCTTATAGACAGAATTGCAGATGTATATCCCGGTTATGATGGAAATCAGTGGGCAAAGTATACAAGTAATGAAGATTCTTCTGATACAGGTAAGATTCTTGGCCGTATCTGGGAGTGTATGCTTCTTGAGGACTTTGCAATAGCTTACGATGCGTTCTTCCCGATGTACGATGATCCACGGGTTGTATCATTCCTTGCAGAAAAGGCAGAGAAGTATAAGCTTGATAACGATAAAACGACTCCTGAAAAAATCAGAAATAATATTGAAACGGGACTTCTGCGTGAAATAGGAAAAGCTGCGGGAGAAGCTCGAATCAGCGGTAACTTTGGTATGCATCAATCTACTGTAACCGCGGCAGCTGTCATACTTGATACCCAACCGTACACAAATGAAATGATTGATTGGGTATTCAAGAATGCAGAAGGAGGGACAAAGCACTACAGTCCAGGTGGAGATATCGGAAGAAAGCTTATAAATGATGTGTCCCGAGATGGTCAGGGAACAGAGTCTGCTGCAGGATACAATTCATATTGGGTAACCGATATCGTTGAGGTTGCATATACACTTGGCAGATATGATGAGTATGATGGTGTTGATTTCTGGAATCATCCGAAGTATATTCAGATGATCAAGTCGTGGGCACCGCTTACACTTACAAAACGAGGTCTTCCGTCAATAGGTGACAGCGGAACATATGCAAGTTTCCGTGTTATGCTCAATAATCCCGAGCTTATGCTCAATGCATATGCAGAAACCGGTGATATAGAAATTGCTCAGCATCTCTATAATGTTGAGATGTATACAAACGGAACAATTGATAATCTGCATTACAACATCTTCAAGAAAAATCCCGAGTCGATAAGAGATGAGATAAAGCGGGTAATCGAAAAATATGGCGAGTATGATTACTCAAAGAGCAGTATGCTCACAGGTTATGGCTTTGCGGCGTTGCGCGATGGTCAGGTATATGAAAATACCGGGACGAGCGGAGTGAACGATACAATGCGCGACTTCTGGATGTACTTCGGAGGTGCAACAAGTCATAAGCACAATGATATGCTGAATATCGGTATCGAAGCATACGGAATATGTCTTACTCCGGATCTTGGATATCCCGAAGCTACCGGAACGGATCCGAACAGGCATCAGTGGCAGAATAATACGCTTTCACATAATGCAGTACTTGTAAACGAACAGGTTCAACTTCCTGCAACAGATCCTGCAAAACCGCTTCATTATGAGCAGAAAGACACTCGCGTAAAGGTTATTGATGCATCTGCCCCTGAGGTTTATACCACAACGGATGAGTATCGCAGAAGTGTGGTTATGATTGATTATGATGATGAAATATCTTATGGAATTGATTTCTTTAACGTAAGAGGCGGAAATGATCATCTTTACTCTTTCCATGCATCAAGTAATACTGTTTCGGAACATTCCGATAATCTTGATTTCTATGTCCAACCGGGTGGTACATATGCAAGTGTAAGTGCTCCTTATGGTCCGGATCCGTATACAAATGAAGCAAGCGCGAATACAAAGCTCAAGTATCCGACAGGCTATACATGGCTTGAAAACGTAAGAAGAGCAGATAATCCGGGTGAATCAGATTTCTTTGTTGATTGGCAGATAAAAGATATTCAGAACCACTCAAGAAACCCCAAGGAAATGGATATCCATCTCCGACTTACAATGGTTAATGACTTTAATGCAGATGAAGTAACTCTTGCAACAGGACTTCCACCGAGAAGTAAAGCAAACCTGGATAAGATAAGTCATCTTGAGTATATGCTTGTACGCCGTAAAGGGAATAACCTTAACACGCTTTTTACAACGGTTCTTGAGCCGTATAATGGAAATCGTTACATAAAAAGTATCGAAGCAATACCTGTAACTGTTGTATCGGGAACCGCAGGAAAACACGATCTTGTGAAAGCTGTAAAGGTCACAATGAATGACGGAAGAGTTGACTACATTGTATATGCACAGAACAAAAATGTCGTATACAATGTCGCGGATAAGTTTGAATTCAGTGGTTTTGTAGGTGTATATAGTGAGAATGCACAAGGAGAGAATATATACACATATCTTCATGACGGAACAAAGCTTGCGGAATTAGAAACCGAGCGCGCATCCGTAACGGGTAAAGTGGTCGGATTCCAGAAAGAGCTCTCGTTTGAGAACTGGATTGATGTAAGCTTTGACGAAGTACTTTCAGAATCGGATATGAATGCTCTCGCAGAAAGACTTATGAATGTTGAGCATAAAGGACTTGGAAATGCTTCTTATGTGATCGAAAGTGTTGAGAAGACGAGTGAGACAACTGCAAGACTCTATCTCGGTAATATTACGCTTATTGACAAGTATATTGATTCGTCAAATGAGGCTCTCGGTTATATATATGACATATCCGAAGGTAATCAATTTGAAATTCCGCTTTCATACGAATGTGATGAATCTCCGGTGTTTGGCGAAAAATATGATTCAATATCAACGAGTGCAGGAAGATCAGTAAGTGTTAGGGTTAATGCAACCGCATCTGAAGGAGAGGTCAGCTATGCAGCAAGAACACTTCCTCGCGGGGCTAATTTTGATGTTGAAAGTGCAACGTTGAATTGGAAGCCTGACAGTTCGCAGATTGGTGAGAATCTTGTTGCGATTGATGCAACGGATGAGCAAGGAAGAAAAACAACACTTTACTTCACAATAACTGTTTACGGTTCAACCGGCGGAGGATCCGGCGGTGGTGGAGGAGCTCCGAGTACACCCGGAACAACGGCTCCGACAATTCCTGCGACGAAGTCGGAGGATACGGATGATGAGAAGGACAACACTTCGTCCTCCACAGACAATGTAGATAAAACTCCCTCAGTCGGCGATGCCGACAGCTCCCTCGGAGAGGGAGCCGAAAACGTCCGATTCATCGACATCGGAAATCACGGATGGGCTGTTGATGCAATCAATGCACTTGCGGATGAAGGAATCATAAAGGGAACAAGTGAGAACACGTTCTCACCCGCGGCTAACATAACGCGTGCAGACTTCGCGGTTCTTCTTGTCCGTGCATTTAAGCTTGCAAGTGAAAATGAAGAGAACTTCACGGATGTTCTCTCTTCCGATTACTTCGCAAAAGAGCTTGCAGTTGCAAGAAACACAGGTCTTGTCAACGGCATCGGCGAAAACAAATTTGCACCGAGAAACAATATAACACGTCAGGATATGATGGTTATAGTTTACAGAGCACTCGTTGCAATGGAGAAGGAGTTTGACACAACGGCAATTTCGGCATCCGACTTTGCAAATGTCGCAGACTATGCAAAGGATGCAGGTTCTGCCCTCGTCAACGCAAAGCTTGTCAACGGCAAGGACGGGCTTGTTGCACCGACGGAT
>JAZSHZ010000196.1:0-8021 GCA_045533555.1 Eubacteriales bacterium | reverse complement strand
ATGGCTACGTTCCGACTTTTCGTTTTTCTCGCCGCAAAGAAGCAGGTAGACGAGCTTGCAAAGCCCGGTCTCGATAAGCTTCCCATCTGTGTTGCAAAAACGCAATACAGCTTCTCTGATGACCCGACGAAGCTCGGAGCTCCGGAGGGATTCACCGTAACCGTAAGAAATGTCAGGATTTCCGCGGGTGCAGGCTTTATCGTTGTCCTCACCGGAGATATTATGACAATGCCCGGACTTCCGAAAGTCCCTGCGGCAGAAAAGATTGATGTTGATGAAAACGGCAAAATAACAGGTCTTTTCTAAAAGAGAAATAAACGTCCGAAATGAATGTTGTCATTTCGGGCGTTTTGTTTTTTTGGTGTTGACTTAAAAGAAGCTATGCATTAAAATTATATCAAACAACAAACAGAGGAGTGTTTGAAATGGCAAAAATCAATGTCGATTTTAATAAAATCATCGGTCAGATAAAGCCTATGCACGCAGTCGGTCAGCCTCCGCTTTCGGGCACGAATTGCAGCAAATTTCAATATCTGAAGGATGCTTATATCCCGTTCTCGCGTCTCCACGATGTAGGCGGATGGTTCGGCGGAAATCTTTATGTTGATGTTCCGAATATCTTCAGGGATTTCAGTGCGGATGAGAATGACCCCGCAAACTATGACTTCACATTTACCGATATTCTCATCAAGGGTCTTTATGACTATGGTTGCGCGCCTGTCTACCGCCTCGGAGTAACGATCGAAAACTTCTTTGAAATAAAGGTATATCGCACAGATCCGCCCGAGGACTTCGCAAAGTGGGCAAGAATCTGCGAGCATATCATTCGTCACTACAACGAAGGCTGGGCAGATGGATTTGAATATGGTATTGAATATTGGGAAATCTGGAATGAGCCGGAAGTCGGTCTCCCGCATCCCGTAACAGGAAACGGAATGTGGAGGGGCTCAAAGGAGCAGTATTATGAGCTTTACGGTATTGCCGCAAAGCATCTCAAAAAATGCTTTGGTGATAAGATCAAAATCGGCGGTTATGCTTGCTCAGGCCTTTTTGGACTTTTCGGTGATCCGGAAAAATACGGCATCGATACGCCGAAGCTTGAAGGGAAAAGATACAACAGCGAGCAGGAGACATATCGAATTGATTTCTTCTATGGCTTCTTTGATTACCTCAAGAAAAACGACGTCCCGATCGATTTCTTCACTTGGCATAGCTATATGACTCTTGAGCAGACCGGTTTTGCGGCAGATTTCTTCTCCCGCGAGCTCAAAAAACTTGGCTTCGGTCATGTCGAAAGCCACCTCAACGAATGGAACCTCGCATTCGGTGCGAATGATTATCAGTTCCAGGAAACGAGAGAGACATCATTTGCATCCTCGCAGTCAACAGCAATGCTTCTTATGATGCAGGACAAGGATGTTGATATGCTCAATTATTATGACGCAAGAATAAATACTTCCTGCTATGCGGGCCTCTTTAATCCGCTCGATTCCAAGCCGCTTGCGACCTACTATGGCTTCTATGCATTCGGAGAAATGTATGGCAAGCTCAAGAATCAGGCAAAGGTTGAAATTGATGGCGAAAACCTCTATGCAGTCGCCGCAACAGACGGCGTAAGGCAGGCAATAATGATTTCCAACCCCAAAAAGGTTGCGCAGGAAATTGAGACGAACCTTCCCGAAGGAATGAATGTCTATCTCATTGATAAGGAGCACCACTTCACAAAAGAAGAAATGTCCTCCTCAAAATTTACCCTCGGCGCAGAACAGGTCGTCTATATCAAAAACTTCTAAAATAAAATCCATCGGATATCGAGTGTGATATCCGATGGATTCTTGCTTTAAAGCATATTTTCTTCCATTTTTCTTTCAAATTCAAGGTCTGCGCCTTTTGTTCTAGGAGGGCGTACGAACCAGTGGTATGCATATTTTTGCGGGTCGTCTATCTCTTTTGCCTTATAAAGCTTTATAAGCTCCGAGAGCATATTCTGAGCTGATTCATCGTGCTCCAAAAATTTGCGCCAGAAGAGCATCCAACCTGCCGCTGATTTTTTATATGGCCATCCGAGCTCTGCGCATCGATGATAACGGACCTTGTCAAGGTATGCGCGTATGTAAATTATGCGCCATTTCCAATAAGCTTTTGTTTCGGGTGATGCTGCATTGTCGATTTTTTCTGCAAGCTTCCATGCATCATCGCAATCGGAGAGATTGCAAGGCTTCAGAACGTTGCAGTTTGTGCAAAGGTGAGATTTTTCAATCAGGTTGACGAGGTCTATGAGGTCGCTCGCATCAATTCCTTTAAACTCATAGTTGCAATAATCGGAAAGAGTTTCTTCGGCAGTGGTGTTGCGGTCCCAGTAGAGATCAAGAATAAGCGCCTTGTTTATATCATCAAATATACCTTCTGTATATATGTATCCTCCGTTGCAATGCGGAGCAAACGGTGATTCCTGCTGTGATATAAGCTTCGGAGTGCATATCGCTCCGAAACCGCCCCAGGGAGTGATTCCGCACATTGAAATTTCAGGGAATGTCAGAAGCTTTGTGTGTTCGGTCGGGTTTCCGTGCTCGACGGGATAGAAGACGGAAGGATGCTCATCTCTTGTTTCAAGGAGAAGATAATCTGCCCAGTTATCACCTTTTTCTGCATCATTTTGCAGATTCTCGTAAAGAAGCTCCCATTCTCCGTTTTGGAGCTCCGTTATGCCAAAATGCCACGTGGCAAGGAAAATTTCAATTTTCGGATAGCGGACTTTCAGATATTTGCTGATTCTGTGCGCCATATTATAGAAGCCTTTACCGCCCCACGGCCAACATTTATCGCAACTGCATCCGCCCTCGTCATATGACCATATGGTGATAAAATCGAGTCCGCCGAATTCATCGGTATAATCGAGTATGCGGGAAAGCATTTCTTTATAATAATTAAATCCATCCTCTGTCGAAGGGCAGACGAGGTTGCCGGTTTTCGAGAGAAGAAGAGAATTGTCTGCGGCGACGGATTTGTTTGGAATCATAAAATCAATATTACTGTATTCAATGCCAATTTTCAAATTCATTTCTCTTGCAGCGGCAAGTGTTTTGCGGAAAAGCATTGCAAGCTTCAAAGTTTCGGGGTCATCCCAGCTTTTGAGGTTGAGGCAGGAGAAAACAGTAACGACACCGTTGATTCCGCGAAGTGCGAGGTCTTCGATGTGCTCTCGGATTTCTTCTTCGGAGCAGCTCTGATACCAGTTATGAAAATGTTGCGCGAAGAATATCATGCGCTTTTCACATTGCGGAGCGCTTTCGCCTCGCCATTCGCAGGGAATAATGCTTTCCTTGGTATAGCGGGATTTATGTAAAAAACGACCTGCACCGTAAATGAGTGAGAGAAAATCACTTCCTGAGATTTTAACTCCCGCCGCATCTTTGATATCAGAAATGCGGAATGCCTCCTTCGGCAGTGATTCATCGATATGGAAACGAATGGCGTAGTCCGGATTTCCTTCCGAAATGCATTTTGTCGCACATCTGTCGTGTATTCGTTTCGAAACGATGGGATAGATTTTATTATATATCTTTTCCGATGGAAGAGCTGTCGTATCAATCAAAACTGTCCTGATAAGGTTGTCCATAGGTACATCCTCCTTTTATTATTTAGAATTATATTATAACGGAATGAATAATGCAATAAACAAAAGCAGATTTATTTCATATTTTTTCCGCGATGTTTTCGATAATCTCAACTATCTTAAACCTAAACCGATATTCAACCTTATCCGACATAACAAAGTTTATCTCATCATCCGAAAGTCCCGCATTTTTAAATTCACTTTCCGCCTCTGCCGCGGAAATACAGACGGGAGGAAAGAGAACGCACCACCAATTCTTTCCTGCGGCGTTTCCGAGTTTTATCCGCAGGGATTCGTATTTTCCCGCAGGAAGAGAAAAATCGTCATATACCTTCGTTGGAAAATAAACCTCCGAAAGCTCTGCACAGGCGGTGTAGGAAAATCCTTTTGAAACAATGACATCTTGAGCAATCTCTTCAAGCTTAATGAGATTAGCTGAAATCATTTTTCTTGCCTCTTCTATGTCGGAGCAATTCTTTGTGAGCATGGAAACATAGGAAAGAACCTCGTCGCGAACAAGAAGCTTCAAACTTTGATCTTCGTCAGAATCTGAATTTGCAATGACGTGAAGTCTTATAAGCTTATCTGAAATATCCCTTTGCGTATCAAGCGCAAGAGAAGAGGTGATGAGCGAAAATGCAAGTGCTATGAACAGAGCGGCTTCAAATAAATTTTTTCTCATAGATGAAAAACCTCCGGTTGAAAGTCAGTGATAACTTTATAACCGAAGGTTTTAGTTTTTATACATATCTTTTGGAATGCGAATGATTAAAAATTGCGATATCAGTCCGATAATCGTGCCTGTGATGAGCGAAGAAAAGAGAAGAAACGGCAGATAGAATATCGCAGAAAAGGTTCCGAGCATAATGCAGGCGGCAACGATCTGCCCGATACCGTGTGCGGCGGCACCGGCAATACTGACTCCGAAAATTGAAAATAAATTTGATTTCTTCGCAAGCCACATGAAGAATATCGCAAATGCTCCGCCGGAAAGAGAAAATGCAAGTGCACTGACTCCACCGCCAAAAAGAGAAGCAAGGATACATCTGCAAAAGACGATAGCTGCAGAAGGCTTTGCACCGAGTGTATAAACAGCAAAAAGAGTAACTATGTTTGAGAGTCCGAGCTTGACTCCGGGAAGGGGGATAAGAGAAGACGGAAGCTGCGATTCAAAATATGAAAGAACAAGCGCGCAGGAGCAAAGAAAAGCGCAGAGAGTGAGCCTACGAATCGGAAGCTTCATCCTTGACGATTCCTCCGTTCAGGAATTCAACAGTATGTTCGATTGCATATTTTGCATCGCCGAGCGGGATATCGCGGAAAAGATAGTTATAGCTGTTGCAGAATTTGGTGACTTCCTCGGAAAGAACCTCAAGCTTCTTTATGGTTCCGCCAAAGTGATCGTTGCAGAATGCGGAGTAGTTGCTTCTTGAAAGCTCCTTTTTGCCGCATTCAAGAAGCATTGAAAGATGCTTCGGGCAGAAATACTCCTGCTCACGCGTCTTTGTGCGAAATTCAGGCTCACTCTGCCACATATAAATAATATTGCGGACATAGAGATTGAGCTTTTCGGCAACTCTTTCACATATGAAGCAACGGTTTGAAGCCTCGCTTATTTTCTTCGTTATATCCGCAAAACGGTGCTTCGTCATAAATGTCGTGTTTGAAACAACGCCTTTTTCGAGAAGCTCCGCAAGATAGCTTTGCATCATAAGAGCAAGGCTGAGTCTGTTTTTCATTCCGAGCATTTTTTCAAAATGCCTCGGGCAGAAGCCGGTCTTGTTCGTTTCGATTCTGACATCGGGCTCCATCATAGCCGCACCCATAACGTATTCGGATGATTCGTCGTCAAGCTGCTTTTCAAGGCGGCAGAGCGGACAACCGCATTTTACGTCATATGCATCATTTATAGGAATTGTATAAATTGCTTCTTTCATATTGTTCCTCCGAAGAATTTGTAGTATAATATATTTTAACAGTAATAATATTTTTGTCAACCCAAAAGAAATGCGGAGAAATAAAATTATGGTTAAGTGTGAGCTTGAAAAAACGACGATAGAAAATTGCGAAGATTTCTCGTCATCTCATATCTTTGATTGCGGTCAGGCATTCCGTTGGAATGCGGACGCGGACGGAGTGTATACCGGAATAGCAAGAGGTGCGGTCGCAAGAGTATGGAATGAGGGAGACCGTGCATACATTCTCTCTTCGGAAGGAAGCTTTGACGCGATATGGAAAAAATATTTCGATATGGAAAGAGATTATTCCGTGCTTCGCGGTGAGATCGGTCGTGAGAGTGCGCTTGCTTCCGCGTGCGATTTCGGAAAGGGAATAAGAATTCTGCGGCAGGAACCGTGGGAGGCTCTCTGTTCGTTCATAATATCGCAATGCAACAATATCCCGAGAATAAAAGGTATAGTCGAAAAACTGTGTGCCTTGTGTGGGGATGAGGTAGGGTTTCTGGGAGAAAAATTTTATTCTTTTCCATCTGCCGAAGCGGTATCACGCCTTAGTATGAAGGAGCTTGATACATTGCGTTCGGGATATCGTGCGGCATATATATCGGAGGCGGCAAAAGGCGTTGCGAGCGGTGAAATAGACATTGGGCATATTGAAGCATTGCCGACGGAAGAGGCGAAGCGCGAACTTCTGAAGATTGAAGGAGTCGGAGAAAAGGTTGCAAGCTGCACCTTGCTTTTCGGTCTCGGAAAGCTCGATGCTTTTCCTGTTGATGTGTGGATGAAGCGCGCGATAGTTGAGTTTTTTGGAGAAGGAAAGTTTGATTATAAACGCTTCGGAGATTATGCGGGGCTTGCTCAGCAGTATATGTTCCACTATATGAGAAACGGAAGATAGGAAATTTATAAAAATTTCACTGGACATTTGCATCAAAAAATATTATTATATATAAAGAGAAATAATATCGGGAGGGAAATGTTTTGAGTAACATAAAGTATAAGCGTATCTTGCTTAAGTTGAGCGGCGAAGCACTCGCCGGAGAAAAGAAGACAGGGCTTGATTTCGGCGTTATCAATTCAGTATGTAAGACAGTTAAAGAATGTGTTGATCTCGGCGTTCAGGTTGGCATAGTTGTCGGCGGCGGAAATTTCTGGCGCGGTGTCAAGGATGGCGGTGGCCATATGGACAGAACCCGCGCAGACCACATGGGAATGCTTGCGACAACTATAAACTCTCTTGCGGTTGCAGATGTTCTCGAGCAGCTCGGAGTTGCCGTCAGAGTTCAGACCGCGATTGAAATGCGCGCTCTTGCAGAGCCGTATGTCAGAAACCGTGCAATCCGTCATCTTGAAAAGGGAAGAGTCGTAATCTTCGGATGCGGAACCGGCAACCCCTTCTTCTCGACGGATACTGCCGCAGTTCTCCGCGCAGCGGAAATGGATGCAGAGGTTATAATGAAGGCGACCAATGTTGATGGTGTATATGACAGTGATCCGAAGAAGAATGCAAATGCAGTCAAGTTCGATGAGCTTACATATGATGAGGTTCTTGCTCGTCATCTCAATGTTATGGACACAACGGCAACATCTCTCTCGATGGATAACGATATCCCGATAATCGTATTTTCATTGCAAGACAGCGAGAATATCAAGCGTGTTGTTCTCGGTGAAAAAATAGGAACAGTTGTAAGAAAGGAAGACTAATTATGAGACCTGAAGTAAAAGAATTTGAAGAAAGAATGCAAAAAAGCATCGGCGTTGTAGCCGAAGAATTTGCGGCAGTCCGCGCAGGCCGCGCAAACCCCGCAGTGCTTGATAAGATCACGGTTGACTACTATGGAACAGCAACTCCGATTCCGCAGGTAGGTTCGGTTTCGGTTCCGGAGCCGAGAACACTTATGATCACACCCTGGGATGCAACGCTTCTTAAAGCTATCGAAAAGGCAATCCTTGCATCTGACCTCGGAATCACTCCGTCCAACGACGGTAAGTGCATCCGTCTTGCGTTCCCGCAGCTTACCGAGGAGCGCCGCCGTGACCTCACAAAGCAGGTCAAGAAGATCGGTGAAGACGGTAAGGTTGCAGTTCGCAATATCCGTCGTGATGCATTGGATAAGTTCAAGGCAATGAAGAAGAAATCCGAGATTACCGAGGATGACCTCAAAGATCTTGAGGATGATATTCAGAAGATTACGGATAAGAGCTGCAAAGAGCTCGATATAATGACAGAGAAGAAGGAAAAAGAGCTTCTCGAGATCTAAGGAGTTTTCCTGAATGAGTATTTTCAAAAAAAAGCAGGTGGAAAAAGTCGATTTTTCGGCTCTGCCTCAGCATGTTGCGATAATACTTGACGGAAACGGACGATGGGCAAAACGGCGTGGAATGCCTCGTACGGCAGGCCACGCCGTTGGCAGTGAAACGTTCCGCAAGGTCGCAACCTACTGCAA
>JAZSHZ010000051.1:0-2792 GCA_045533555.1 Eubacteriales bacterium | reverse complement strand
ATTAAAACAATTAAATCTCTTTGAGTGCGCGGCTCATACGCTCGAGCATTTCGTCAAGATCCTCGCGCTTATGACTGAAGTTTACATATGCGGTGTTATAGAACGAGACACCGTTGCGATATGCGGCGCTGAAGAAGCGCTTGTGCATATCTGCGGGAGCATCCGGCTGAATTGTGATCTGCTTCATCGGTGCAACACCCGTCATACGGACAGGGATTCCCTTTTCGACGAGCATCTTATCAAGCGCGCCCCACGCATAGGTTCCCTCATTCCAGAGATGACCTATGACATCATGCTTTGCATGAACCTGCATAACCGCGCGGCAAGCGGCAAGAGAAAGTGTTTCTCCACCATAGGTCGAGGAAATCGAGAAGCCGGGCTTCGTGCAGCAGGTCTGCATAACTTCCTTCGAGCCTGCATAGACCGAAAGCGGCATACCGTTTGCGATGCCCTTTGCATAGACGCAGAGATCAGGCTTGAAGCCGAAATATTCCTGAACACCACCGAGAGCTACGCGGAATCCCGTGACTATTTCATCAAGAATGAGGAGCGCGCCGCGCTTCTTCGTGATTTCACGGAGCCACGGATAAAATTCTCTTCCGAGCTCAAAATCCTTATAATCCGCCGCGACAATGATTGCCGCAACATCATCGTTATATTCATCGAAAAGCTTCGTTATGCCTTCTCTGTCATTCCATTTTGCAGGATGATAATATGCACTGATCTGTGCGGGAACGCCGGGCTTATCCGTCGATGTCTGGTTCGGGAGAACCTTTGCTCCGACACCGAGAGAATTGAGCCAACCGTTATAGCCCATCTGAATTACATGGTTCTTGCCCGTGTATGCGCGCGCAATATAGATTGCAGCAGCGCAAGCTTCACCGCCCGTTTTGAGGAACTTCGCCTGCTCAGCACAGGGAACACGCTCGCAAAACATCTCGCTGACTTCCGCTTCAAGCGCTGTCGGATGACCGAAGATGATTCCGTTTTCAAGCTGAGCCTTGATTGCTTCGTCAACCTCGGGATAGCAATATCCGAGAGTTACGGGGCCAAGACTGTTTCTGAAATCGATGAATTCTCTGCCCTTATCATCATATACGCGGCAGCCTTTACCGCGGGCAATGATCTCCGGTTCATCGGGAATATATACCGGATTCTTAGAAGTCGTACACGAACCGTGCGGCATCGTCGCATGGAGTCGCTCATGCCAGCTTTTATTCTGATTGGACATATTATATACCTCCTGAAAATTGACATATCTTAATTTTTCTTTCGGCACCACTGCACCTTATATTGCTATTATAGAACAGTTTATTTTACTTTTCAACACATTCGCGTTACAAATTGGGTGATTTTTGGAATGTTTTTTAACCGTGCAATATAAAAGAGCCGCGCCCCAAGACTGAAAGCGTAGCTCTTTCCCCCTATATTTTCATTCCTTTAAAACCGTCGTCACTTATTATCATAACTTCATCAAATCCGCATGCCTTTACAAGCTCAACTCCGCGATCAAGCCCGCCCGTGAGCTTACTCGGGTCATGGGCATCGTTTGTTATGATGACAGACGCGCCGACATTCTTGATTTCCTTAATGATCTCAGGCATCGGATAAGGAATACTTCTCGTTCCGTAGGCAAAGCAACCGACATTAACTTCGAAAATTCTTATATCCTTTGCAATCGTGTGGACAGCTTCAAACGCAAGATCAAGATGGCGTTTATCATCCCTTTTGAAGAAGGGACTTTCACTCTCACAATGACGGCAGACAAGGTCGAAGTGACCTACGATATCAAACTTGCCGTGACTTGAAAGCTTCGACATCTCATCATAATATTTTTCAAGAAATGCCCAGATATTTCCATCGAAATACTTATCAAGTATTTCCGTGAATATCTCGATCTTCTTATCAAACTCGACGAAATCATCACCGAGCTTCATCCAGTGAGATGAACCGATCGTATAATCAAGTCCGCTGACATCGGGGCGCGAAAGCATATCTACCTCAAGCCCCGCATAGAGCTTTATCTTTCCTTCAAACTCTTTTTTGAGCTCTGCTATTTCTGCCTTATACTTTACGGTATCTTCTTCGCTTATCGTGTATACCGGGGAGAAATACTGATAAGAATGGCAGGAAAAGCCGAGAGCGGTAAGCCCCTGCTCGATTGCGGCAAGGGTGAACTCACGGAGAGTTCCCCTGCCGTCACAATAGCTGTTGTGAGTGTGAAGATTCTGCGTATATAACATAAGTTTTCACCTCTTAGTTAAGCTTCTGTCCGAGACGGTCTCCCTCTTCGCAGTACGCTCTTGATTCAGTCCAGTAATTGATATTTTCGACAGGCTCTGCATCAAGCTGCCAATACTGAGTCATCATGCGCTCTCTTACCGGGCCGAGCGTGCTGTTATGGAGAAGATGCTCACGAAGCTCTTCAACGCCGATTTCCGCATCCGGATTAAACGCATCGCTCTTTGCGTATGCAAGAAGTGCTTCAAACATTCCGCAAACATCCGGAAGCTGAGTTCCGAGACCTGTGAAGTTGAGACCCGTGACGATAAGCTTGCCCTTGCCTACCTTCATTTCGCAGATATGCGAGAAGCGGCGGAGAGTTCTGTCATACTGAAGCTCCGGAAGGTTGAAGGAGTTTGCATATGCATCGAAACGGTCGCGGCAGCTCTTATCTGTTTCCTGGAATATCGGAGTTACCTTGACGGGGAAGTTATCAAGAATTATCTTATCGGAATCCTCGATGAGGCGGCCGAACTGAAGCTCAGAAATGCACCTGTGCGGGAAGCCCT
>JAZSHZ010000147.1:0-8491 GCA_045533555.1 Eubacteriales bacterium | reverse complement strand
CGCCGACTGAGGGAGTTTTATCCCCATTGTCGGTGGAGGACGTTGAATCATCCTTATCCTCAGGCTTTGTTGCGGGGATTGTCGGTGTGGTTGTTTCCGGTGTTGTCGGTACGCCGGAGTTTCCGCCGCCACCTGTGGTTGCACCATAGACAGGGATATCGAAGTGGATCGTCTTCTCTCTTCCTTCGTTATCCGTTGCGGTGATTGCAATGTGGTTGATACCAACCTGAGAGGAGGTCGGATTCCAGTTTACGGCTCCGCTCTGCGGATCTATCGTCATTCCTCGCGGAAGTTTTGCCCCCGAATATGTTATCGTTCTTCCTTCAAGCGGGCTTTCCGCATAAACCGTGAATGATACCGAGCTTCCCGATGTTGCGGAAACAGATTTCATCGGAGCAAATATCGGGAGATTTTCATCCGCAAAGGACATCGGAATCTCAAACTTCTGATTCGGCGCGATATCATAAATATATCCGCTTTCAAAATCAGTCGTATTCTTATGTCCGCGAATGAGAGATATCGTTCCGAGATCAAGTCTTATCGTTCCGTTTTCGTTCTTCGTTGCATTTTCGATTCTGAACATCGCGTTTCTGACTTTATCGTTTGCAACGACAATATATTTGCCGGTAAGCGCGGAAACATCTTCGCATTCTGCATTGATATCGATATAGTTCTCAAACGCAAGATCGCGGCTGAAATCCGCAATTGTTCCCGAAATGCTCTTCGGAGCATTCGTCGCCTCGCCGATGATATCGCCATCCGTGATGTAACGGTAGATGACCTCGCCATCCGCATTGAGGCTATAGACGCCGACAACTCCACGGAAGGAGAACACATCTCCGACATTATATGTGACGGTGTTGTTCGTTGCATAGACGACATAGTCGACTCTGCCCGAGGTGTGCGTTACCCTAACGGCACGGAATGCATCGTTTGCTCCGTTTGTTCCGTCCGTTACCGTCATATTGACGGATTCGATATTGCTTATATAGCGTTCGTTGCGGTAAGGCTCAAGAACCGTTGTGAATGTCGTGTCGAGATTCTTGCCGCGTCTGTGGACAAGGACATAATCGAGTGTCTTCGGAAGGCCTGTGTTTCTCGAGCTCTGCGGAACATATCCGCCGACGATTGCGACCTCACTCGGTATAAAGTCATTGACCTGAGTCATACGGAGCTTTATTCCCTTTGAATCGCGTATTGCTCCGCGATAATCCTTCACATCAAACTCAACCGAGATATCCTTGCTCTCGGGAGCAGAGTCACGTCTTACCTTACCCATCCAGCTGTAGCCGCGCGGATAAACAGTCTGATACGATCCGGAATTCGGTGAATTCGGATCCTGACCTACGGGCCAGTTGACATCCGCATAGGAACCGACATACGGTGTATCCGGAGTTCCGTCCTCTGTCTGATATGAAAGGTTTATTCCATCGATTGCATATGCGTTCTCTGCCTGCGAATGGAAGCTGTAGGTATGCGTATCTCCGCCCTTGATGCGGAAGAAGTCGACAGTATATGAAACATCGTCGTTCGCTTCGATCATAACCGCCGTTCTGCGATATTCCTCCGCCGCGTCATATGCATTCGGAGCTTCGATATCCATAACCTTGACCTTGCCCGCATCCTCAAAATGGAGCGGATATCCCGTTGCTACCGATTTCTGCTCACTCTCATTGACTGTTACCGTATTATGCGATATCGTTGTTCTTACCCACTGCCAACGGTTCGGCTGGAATCCCGTAAGCTCGGGATATCCCGTATCCGGAGCGACATTGAGACCAAATGCATCCATACCGAGGTTAAGCATCTGGAGATGCCCGTGACCCGAGGTCTTTCCGAAATACATCCAGATATCGCGCAATGTATTCTGCTCCGTTGCGCTCGTTGCCTTCTTTGTCTTGATACCGTCGCGGAGAACCGCAAAGCCGAAGCCCGTCATGATTTCGCTTGACTGGCGGAAATCGCGGTCGATATAGCTCTGAATCTCACGTTCGAGCGATTCGGGGTCTTCGACATACATACCGTAGTTGAGGCCATCTGTCTTGAAGCCGTTGCGCATATAGATATAATTTGCAAGCTTCGGACCATAGACCGTATCCTTGAGGAAGCTGAAAGCTCCCGTATAGAGCGAGATGCCGTCGCTGATCGTCATATTTGCGACGCCGCCGGTGTCACCGATTTCGACAGTATGTGACTCTGTGAGAAGCGTCGGCATAAATGACGTGAACATCTGCGTATACTTGACGTTTTCATAGAGGTCATAATTACCCTCGCCCTTATAAAGAGCAAGCATTTCGGCAAGCTGATACATACGCGAGATCCATACCGAGTTGTAGTTCGGCGCAGCTTCATCACCCATACCGTCGCGGTCGATGACATCGATAGGCTTCGTCATGATATCGCCGCCCTGTGATTCGCGCGCGGCGGTCGTCGTGTTCGTCGCATATGCCCATTCGATCATTTCGCTCGTCATCGGCTCGCGGTCACGGACTATTGCCGCTGTAACAAGCGCGAGCTGATGCATTCCGAAGTTACCCTGGATATCGCGGCGCTGCATAGCATAATATGTTTCGTCGAGAATTCCTCTTTCCCAGTTATCCCAAATTCTGTCGCCGGAGGACTTATCATTTTCAAGTCCCCACTTTTCTGCATTCTCGGAGAGGAACTGAACGAGCTGCGGGTCATCCTTCATCGGGAAGAAAGCATCGCAGGCGAGCGCAAACTTCTGCGCATAGTCGGAGTCGTCAATTCTTCCGTGGAGTTTGCCGAGACCGCTGCCGCCGTCACTTGAGGGGTATGATTTGTTGTATACCGCAAAATCATAGCCCGGGAAGAGGTCTGCCATTCTGTCGAGAATTATCGCGCCCGCTCTTCCATACTTGAGATCGCCCGTAAATACGTATGCGCGGCTTGTGTTGAGAATTGCATTGTATACCTCACTGAAATAGTTCCAGAGATATGTTCCGATATACATATGCTCTTCCTTGACGCCGTTTGAAAAGACTCTGCCCGTTCTGTAGCCAAAGCCGTCGTCGACGCCCCACGTCCTGCCGTCCACCTCATAAAACTCTCCGTTTTCATCACGGCGAAGCGGATCCTTGTTGTAGGTCGGCTTTGACGGATCCTGCCAGAGCTCGGGGTAGAGATCATTTCTGAGATAGTCGGTTTTTCCGCCTGATTCCTCAACAAGCAATGCATTCGCCTCTCTTGCGCGCTCGGGATCATAGTATCCTCCCTGATCGCGGCCTATCTCATAGAGCTTTGCAAAATCGTTACTCGGGAAGTTTCGCTTACATGCGGGGCACTGTATCTTCCACGGATTGGAGATGATGTTATATATCCATCCGCCCGTTGTTCCGTTGCCGTATGTTGCCACGACATCGACTCCGCAATAGCGGCAGAGCTTATATTCGGGGTCATCGAGTCTTCCGGGTCGGATCGTTATCGGAATTCCCTGTCCCGGCATTGAATAATAGATATATTCCGCCTGCTCGATATACTTATCCGCTTTGTCAATTGAAGACTGCGCCATATTCTTTGCCCACGGATATTTCTCCATATTTTCCTTTATGACTTCGCGCATCTCATATGTGTAATATGTCGGCTCGCTCTTTCTGTCATCGACGATGACTTCAATTGCAACCTCTGCGCTTATCTCCTCACCCTTGAAGGTGCAGGATGCAAAAACGGTTACATTTCCAACTCCAACACCCGTGATAACGCCGTTTTCATCTATCGAGACGAGTCCTTCCGCATCGGTTGTGTATGTGATGCTCTCGGGCGGGACGATGATTGCATTTCCGCTGTTCATCGTGACCGTCCATTTAAGGTTTGATTTCTGACCGACATAAATCGGAGAGGTTGAGGTGAATTTTGTCTCTTTGATTCCGGTGTTGTCGCGAGCTACGATTTCCTTCGTTGCCGTGACGGTCTTGCCCGTGTCATCCGTAACCGTGACGGTAACTGTTGCAACACCGTCACCAACACCCTTTATCTTTCCGTCCTCTGTTATTACGACGGCTTCAGGGTTGGAGGATGAGAGAACGATCTCATATGAGCCGGGCTCGAGCGCCGAGCCATCAAGCCTCGTTGCAGTAAGCTCGACCTCTGCAGTTTCACCGAATTCAAGCTCAGTCTTATCTATTTCGATATTTGCATAGTGCATTCCGTTGACGCCATAGAGCGTGAGCATCTTCGGGTTGATATATCCGCCGCGTCCGCCATCGTTGCGCTTGAAGACAAGGATATATTCACCTGCCACATCAAACTCAAGATCACCGAGCTCAATTTTCTTTGCATGGTAAGTATCCGTCGCTTCGGCATCGAGATAATCGACGGTTGCAATGAGATTATCCTCTGTCAGAAGTGCTCCGATTTCTTCCTTTGTGTCGGAGTTTTCATTTTTCGGAATGATATAAATATCACTTATCGATGCCGCGCGGTAATATGTCGAATAGAGATATTCCGCAATATATCTTCCTGCCGCGGGAACTTTGATATCGAACGCAAGCCAGTCTCCATCCTTCGGCATCTGCAAACGGAGATAGTGCGTTGGCATTTCGAGCTTTCCGTAGTACATAAAGACCGCATATTTCTCGGGAATCCAGCTCGGACCCGAAACATTATACTGCCAGTTTCCTTCTCCCGATGCACCTGTATATGCATAGGTGATTCCGCGGATATCTTCCGTTCTGTCTGTCGGCGGGAAGCCTTCGACGGGGTTATTTATCGGGTTCCATGCCCCGTTTCTCTCAAAGAAGCGATACTCCGCATCCGCGCCCGAAAGCGGCATGGGAAGCTTCGTTACCGTATATTCTTTTGAGATTTCAAGCTCAGCACTGCCAAGCTTTATATTTGCTTTTATCGTCGTTGTTCCGAGCGTTTTGAGTCTGAGTGCATTTCCTTCTTCGGGAGCTTCCGCAACCTCGGGATTCGAGCTTTCATACTTGACCTCCGCAAGGTTCATATCTGCTTCCGTTCCGTCTGAAAGGATTCCCGAAAGAGTTATCTTACCCGCTTCGGAAATATCCATATCCGCGCTCATAAGAAGGAGCTCGTCGCCGCCGTCGAGAATGATGTTGCCCGCAATTCCCAATGCATCGCCCGAGCTTCTCGGTGAGCGGAACGCGACTCTGTTCATACCCTTTTTGAGATTTACGTTTGCAACGTATGACGGCTCAGCATTCGGAGTTTTAAATCCGTCACCGCTTGGCGAAAGAGTGCTGAAGCTTCCGACAAGATATGCATCTTCAATCGGGGAATCGGTCTTGTCACCGTCGGAGACATAGACACCGACATCACAACCGCCGGAGTGCATACCGTGTTCAACATACATTGAATAGATGCCATCAACCGGGACATAGATATTGAATGCCACCCATCTGTTCTGCGCAATGCAGATACCTGTATTCGTGTAGGAGAATGCCCAGTTCGGAGTTACCTGATCCTGCGAATTTCCGATATATTCCCAGAAACCGCGGTTCTTCTCAAGCGTCAAAGTTGCAAATGCAGGCTTTGTGCTTACATTTGATTTTGAGACATCACCAATGTTGTAAACCATCTTATATCCCGTTTTGACATCGGAATCAACAATGACATTAAAACGACTTGAAAGCGAAAGGCCGCTCTTTGTTGCCTTGATGTTGACTGCAGTTCTTCCGTCTGCAACACCCGTTATCGTTTTTCCGTCAAAGGATGCGATTCCTTCAGTTTCGGGAGTTATGACAATTTCGACATCATCTGAAATTGCGCTTCCGTCCGTCATCCATCCATTGAGGATAACCTCCATGGATTCACCGATTGCGACGGATTTTTTCGAAGTCTCGGCATCGACATACATAACTGCCGTATCTTCTTTGTTTTCGCCCTCAAGAGTGAGCATATGCGGATACATTCCGTAGTAGCCGCTTTCCGTTCCCGTCGCGTTGAAGATGAGCATATATTCGCCCGCCTGCGGGACGGTTATATCGACATAATCGCTCTCGACATCGAAGAAGCTTGTGCCTTCCGGATTATGGTATTTTATATTTTCGAAGAGAGAAATTTTTCCCGTGCTTGCCTTGAGCGAAGCAATCGCAGAGGGTGCGCCCGCCGCAGGGACGAGGAACACCTCGCCGATACCGCCCGTCTTCTTATCCACATAGTAGGTAAGCTTTGCGCTGTATTTTCCCGCATAGGGGACGTTTATTTTAAATGCGCCGTAGGTATTGAGCGCTGCCGTGCTGATATATACACCATAAGCAGCCTGAGTCTTGATGTTGCTTATACCGATGCCACCGAAGCTCCATGTTCCCTTTGTTGCCGCATATGTTGCATTTTCCGAGTTAAGGAGAAGCGCATCGTATGTTTTACCGCCGAGCTCATTGAGGTCATATCTGAGCGTTACCGTCGGCGGGAGCGGCTCCGTTACCGAGACGGTGACGCTTGATGTAAGCTTATCCTCGCCGACCGAGACGGTTATTTCGATTGCCGCATCGCCCATTGCAAGTGCGGTTACTTTTCCGCTTGCATCGACGGAGGCAACGGAAGGATTCTTTGATTTATATGTTATGACCGCATTTTGGGGAAGAGCCGCACCGTCCGTCATATATCCGGAAACGGATATATCCGCACTCTTTCCTGCATCAAGTCTTTCGGAGGAGACGGAGGCTTTGACATACATAAGCCTTGCATTGGCATCCGTGCCCGCAAGGACGAGCTTATGCGGATATGTTCCGAATGTGCTGTTGTCACTGCCCGTCACATGGAAAACGAGATAATACTCGCCTGCTTCATCAAAGATTATATCCTTTGCGTTCGTCTCGACATCAAAGAGGTTTGTTCCCTCGTTATAATAATTTACATTTGTCGCGACGGTCTTCTTCTCTCCGTTTGCGAGAATCGAATTGATGGAAGACATATCGGCATCGAGCGGAAGAATATATACATCACCCTTGCCACCCGAGGATTTATTCATATGGTGAATGAGCTTTGCGCTGTATTTTCCCGCATATGGGACATTGATTTTAAATGCCGCAAACGGAACGGATGCGCTCGTTCCGATATTGACACCGTATGAAGTCTGTGTCTTTATCCACGTTGCGCCAAGCCCCGTATACTCCCATGTTCCTTTTGTATTTACATAGGTTGCATTCGTCGTATCGAGCATAACGTTATTGACGTTTGCGCCGTCAAGCATATTGAAATCATATGTAAGACTCGGTGTCGGCGGATATGTTATCGCAGGCTCAAGCACAAAATCACGCGGGAGGAAGTAATGGTACTTAAGACTCTTTTCAACTGCAGTTGCTGCTGCAGTTGCGCTTTCGCCGTTGGGAACCATAATGAGATAATAGTTTCCTGCAGAGAGCGAAATTGCGCTCTCTCCGCGGAATGTCGCAACTCCGCTTGCACCGCAGGCGTCAATCGTTCCTACCTTATATTTTGAATCTATCGCCTTGACCGCATTAGAAAGAGTCTCTCCCGATGTTATCGAGCCATCCTTCGGCATAAGATAATAATCGACTATCGGGCCGACATTGTATTTCGTTGCCGTAAATGAAGGTATGTATTCACCCGCCGCATCTATGACAAGCTCAAAGCAGAGCGCCGTTGCCGCAGTTGTTGCAGTCGGGTCGAATACTACCGCATTCTCAGGCTTGCTGCCCGGGCGATAGAAGGAAACTCTCGTCTGAGTTCCTTCCGTTCCGAGTCCCGCATATTTATTCGGGAAGCTCTGCGCAACGTAGCCCCACGCATCATACCCTTCCGCAACGGTTTCAAGAGTATGGATTATTTGCGGGTCTCGCGCAGTATCCTCATATTTGGACACCGTCGTTGATTTTTCCGATGCCGTCGTCGTATGCGCCGCATGGATGAACTTGAATTCATACTTGCGCGGAGCAGGCTCTGCCGCAACCGTCACCGACGGAAGCAGAGAAACGAGCATCACACATGCAAGAATAAGCGATAAAAATCTTTTCATATGATTCTCTCCTCACTTTTTTGTATTCCTATATTATATCACAAACATCACCTTTAGACAATATAAATTCCGCACAAACACATCTGCTCTGATTTGTGCTATTAGAACATTTTCAAATCAAAGATCGGATGCAGTCCGACGAGTTACAGAAAAGAAAAAACGGCTCACACGTAAATTTCGTGTGAGCCGTCTCTTTAATTTGTTATTTTACGAAATCGAGGATCCTCTTGACGAGAACTGCGACTTCTGCGCGAGTTGTGTTCGCAAGCGGGTCTACGAGACCGTTCTTTCCGTTGACGAGACCTGCATTGACGAGAGCCGCGACTGCATCCTTTGCATAGTCGGAGACTGTGTCGAAGTCGCTTGCTTGCGGGACGTCGAGGACGCCGTCCCCTACATTGAGTTTGTTCATTCCCGTAAGTGCGCGATATACTATCACCATCATATCCTGACGTGTGATATTGTTCTTCGGTGCGAACTTGTTCTCACCGATGCCGTTTACGAGACCTGTGTTTCTTGCAACTGCAA
>JAZSHZ010000235.1:0-20097 GCA_045533555.1 Eubacteriales bacterium | reverse complement strand
AAACGGAGCATTGTATATAAAACGCCTTGAAACATCAAATTTCAAGGCGTTTTCCGCTTGTTTTGTTCAAACCTCACCTCTCGACGTACCAACGTACTACTTCGGGTTCGGTTTGAATATTCTAGCACCCTTTTGGACAATCTCTCAGCGTGTCGATAAGTTTATCGACACGCTGAGAAATCCGCGCATTTTTGGCGCGGATTTCTTTTATTTATTAAGTGAATCAAGGATTTCGAGGACATTGCTGAGGCTTTCCTCCGTGACCTTCTCGCAGGGCTTGTTATTTATGACGCAATCGGCAAAATAGCGGAGCTCGCGCTCATACGGGCAACCCTCGGGCGGCGCAAACTCGCCATCCTCAAGCTTTTCTTCGGTATATACCGTGAGCTTGCCGCCTTCAAGTGCAACGACCGCGCGCTCAAAGGAGAAGAGAAATTCCGCCGTGAAGGGATAATTTGAGGTAAACCATCCCGCTGAGACATCGATATCAAAATCTCCGAAGTTATAAACGACATGGAGAAAATCAAAATCGCTTCTTTGCTTGCGGGAGATGAATTTATCCTTTGGAGCACCGAAGAGACCGACGAGAAAATCAAGATCGTGGATATGCAAATCGTGGGTTATGCCGCCGCTGAGAGCGGGATCAAGAAACCATCCGGATGCAGGTTTTTTGCTTACACGGCGCATTGAGCCTGCGAGGAGCTTTCCGAAGCGACCGCTTTTGTATATATCGGCGAGCACCATATAATCGCCCCAGAAGCGGAGCACCTGCGCGACCATGAAGCGGACTCCGTTTTCCTCCGCCGTGCGGTACAGAAGGGGAATGTCGTCACGTCTGAGAGATATCGGCTTTTCGCAGACAACATGGATGCCGCGCTTCAGTGCGCGAAGTGAAAATTCCGTGTGAAATGTCGTCGGGAGGCAGATATCGACGATATCGGGCTTTTCCCTGTCGATCATTTCGTCAAAATCGGTATAATGTCTAATGTCGGGATATTTTTCCATTTTGGAGGAATCCTGGTCAAAAATGGCGCAGAGCTCTGCTCCATCAATATTCTTCCAACCATTGACGTGGACGGAGCTTATCGTTCCTGAACCGAGAATGACAACCTTAAGCATTGTTATCTCCTCCCCATACTTCGGAAATTATGTTCTCGAGATATTTCTTTGCCTCAACTATTGCTTCGTTGGAATCGTCTCCGTCGATCTCATGTTCGATCGTGATGCAGCGGTCATAGCCGAGGTCGTGAAGACCTGAAAGCACTCCTCGGAAATCGACCTTGCCCTGGCCTACGCGCACCTGACGCCCGAGATCATGGCCGTTTGTCGGATAGAAGCCATCCTTCGCGTGCATTGCACGGACGTATTTTCCGAAGACATCGAGCGCATCGACGGGGTTTGCCTTTCCATAGAGAATGAGGTTTGCCGTATCGAGGTTGACGCCGAGGTTATCGCAGCCGACGGCTTCGAAGCAACGAAGCATTGTGACGGGAGTTTCCTGACCTGTCTCGAAGAGAAGGAACTGACCGTTTTCCTTAAGATGCTCCGCAACCGTTCTTATCGCGATGCACATCGGAATGAAGTTTGAATCAAGCGGATTTTCGGGGATGAAGCCCATATGGGTGACAACATCGACAACACCGAGCTTCTTTGCGAAATCCGCGCCGTCGCAGAGATTCTTTATTCTCATCGCGCGATATTCCGGCGCAACGAGACCGAGGTCATATTGACCTTCATAGAAATTCCAGCTCCTCGGGCCGAGCCAGCCGCACCAGAATGAGCTTATCTCAATGCCGTATTTTCCGGAAAGCTCGATCACCTTCGCGGCGCATTCATCTGTCCAGGCATCGGGATCCCAGCTGCAGAGCTGGCAGTTATCCATACCGTATTCACGGAGAAGCGCAAATTTTTTCTCAAACTCTTCAAATCCCGTGTTTTTATTAAAATTTATCATCGTTCCCAATCTTACCAACACAATCACTCCTTAAGCTTTTATATACTTATATTACAGTGTTGCGCCGCCATGCAACAGAGCCGAAATTGACGAAAACTTATCGGATTTTGACATTTTTATCTTGACAAAGGCGCGCGCTTGTGAAATAGTATATAGGGAGGTGTCGCATATGCGTGCATACGGTCTCAGCGAAAACAGCATCGTTTCGTATGGAATAAATATGGTCAAGCTTCTTCCCGAAATCCGCGCGGGAGGCGGAGAAATCTGCTTCGGCAGGCATTGGCACGAGCGAATGGAGTTTATCCGCATACGCGAAGGCGGGATGAAGGTGATTCTTGATGATGCCGAATTTTCGGCAAGAGACGGCGAGCTCATAATTATCGAGCCTCATAAAATCCATTCGGCAATTGCCGATGAGGGCGGCGCGGTCTATGATTGCATTATGTTTGATGTCAGGAATTTTTATAACGGAACACCTGCGGCGCAGATTTTTCTTGAGCCTGTTTTTTCTCATTCCGTCGAATTTATCTGCAGGACGGATGATGCGGACACGGTCGGGACATTTGATGCAATAGCGCGCCTTGACGGGGATGATTCGCCTGCGGGCTGTCTCCAATCAGTCGGCCTTGTTTATCGGTTTGTTTCGCTTCTTTATGAAAAATGCATTTCGGAATCCTGCGCAATGAAGCTTGCAGATAAGAAATTCTCCGAGGTGATCGATTATGTCAACGCCAATTTTACGGAGCGGCTTTCAACGAGCGAGCTTTGCGCAAAATTCGGCTATTCCGAAAGCTATTTCTGCCGCCGCTTCAAGAGTGCGACGGGGTTTACGGTTCTCACCTATATAAAAATTCTGCGCCTTGAACACGCGAAAAAGCTTCTTCGCGAAACCGCATTGCCGATATCGCGCATATCGTGGATGTGCGGCTTTGCCGACGAGCGGAATTTTGCAAACACCTTCCGCGAGCATTATTCGGTCTCGCCCTCACGGTTCCGCAAGGAATATACGGAGAAAAGATAAAAAAACGCCGCCACAAATGTGACGGCGTTGTGCTTTTTTTGAGATTAGATAACCGGCTTCTTGACTTCGACTTCCTTGCCTGTATCAAGAGCTTCCTTGATAGCATTGAGGATGAATACCGGGTTGATGAGCTCTTCGTAAGACTCGGGCATACCGCCTGTTCTTACCATATGCTCAAAGCGACGGAATTCGTTGAGATATGCGTTTGCAAGAGAGAGGTCAAAGTGGTGAACTTCGCTCTTTGCATAGATTGTTGCAGCATATGCATAGGAGCCGAAGTGACCTGTTACGTCATAGTCTGCATAGCGTGCGATGAATGTTGCAGCATCGTCACGGCTGACACCGACGATGGACTTGACATCATGACCGAAGACCTCTGTCATGATCTGAACGAGGTGCTGGGAATAGAAGAAGAAATCGCCCCAGTCGTTCTTCATGTTGATAGGTGCGCAAACGCTGCCGCCATAGACGCGCTCAAGCTTCTCACCGTTGTTGCGGAGAGCCTTTGCCTTTGCAGTGTCTTCGATAGCACCGAGGGAAGAACCGCCGCAGAGCGGAACATTGTTCTTCTTTGCGAGGCGGACGAGCTCGAGAGCGTCCTCTGTGGAGATCGTGATCGGCTTATCGATGAAAGCAGGCTTGCCTGCTTCGATATATTTCTTTGCATATGCAAGGTGCTTGCCGCCGTGGCGAGCAGTTACCATAACTGCGTCAACCTCGTCAACCCACTTGTCGCCGTTGTCGGAAATCTCTGCCTTGCCGCCGGTGATTTCCTTGAGAAGCTCATTCTCTTCAGCGCTGTCGCCGCAGAGACCGATTACTTCAAAGTCAGCATAAGGAACAAAGCCGTTTGCCGGTGCACCCTTATAGATGAGGTTGCAGAATGCGCGTGCATGGGAGTTCTCTGTTCCGAGGATAGCAATTTTAAACATTTCAAACACTCCAATCATATTATATCAGCCGCGAGGCTGATTATATAATAAATCAAATCGCGGCTGAGTTCAATGTCTTTTTTCGACAATTTAAAGTTCTTTTTTGTCTATTATGCAAAGGGATTCTCGAACTTCTTCTCAAGCGGATTCTGGCGCTCGATCTCCTCGAAGATTTCGATCTCGGGGATGATGTGCTCAGGCTTGATGAAGAGCTCGCCGCCGTTTACCATATGGTCATAGAGACGGTGGTAGTATGCAGCTGTTCCGAATTCGAAAGCATCGCCGTTGAGCTCAAGCTCTTCCTTGTGCCACTCGATCTTGTCGCTGCAGTATGCGGGGTTGCCGTTTGCATCGTGGAGAGACTTGTGGTCAAGTGTCGGCTGCGGGCTTTCTTCTTCGAGATAATACTGATACTCGATCTTTGTCGAAGAAACGCGCATTGCACCGCGTGTTCCGTAGACGCGATAGAGCCAGCCTTCGTTGAACGGGTCGGACGGGTTTGTCTCGATTTCGAAGCGCGGGCCGTTCTCATATTCAAGAACTGCGAAGACATAGTCCTCAGCATCGCCTCTGGAGTTCCAGACTTCGAGCTTGGAATAGATGTTCTTCGGCATTTCGTCTGTGCCGGAGAGCCAGATGCACTGCTCGAACGGGTGCGGGCCTGTGTTTCTCATGTTACCTGCATCACGGTAGAGAAGTGTCTGCCAGTCATAGCGGCGGGAGAATGCATTCCAGCGTCCGCGGACGAGCTTGATGTCGCCGAGGATGCCCGACTTCATGATTCTTTCCATATTCATAAAGTACTCTGTGAGACGTGACTGCTGGAAGATCGTGAACATAACATTGTTCTTCTTTGCAGCAGCGATGAGCTCACGAAGCTGGTCTGCCTTCTTGCAGATCGGCTTTTCCGTGAGGACGTTGAAGCCGTGGTTAATAAGGTCAAGCGTGATCGGATAGTGCATATCCGAATAGGATGCATTGACAACGAGGTCAATATCCTTGCGGTTGAAGAGCTCCTTGTAGTCGCTGTATGTATCGCAACCAAAGTCCTTCTTTGCGACTTCCGCGCGAACGGGATCGAGCTCGACTACCGCAACAACGTTAATGATGTCGTTGTTTTCGGAACCGAAGAATCTGCAGTGGATTGAGCATCCGCTTCTGCCGTATCCGATGACGGCAACGTTCAATTTTTTCATAGTGTTCAGGCTCCTTTCAAATAATTTTCCTCCACTTTAGATGGAGGTGCTTGCCAAGCGATATTATACCGGTTGACAAGGAATTGGCCTAACAAAGAGCATTATATCACACGGGAAATAAATGTCAAGCAAAAATAGGGTATTTTGCCCGTTTTAATACCCGACTTAACAACTTATTCCGAAAGGAGATACCAGATTCTCCTTCCGATGGCCGCAGCCATACGGACAAAGCCGGTGTCGTTGGGGTGGCAACCGTCAACCGTGCAGGAATCGGTGTGCGCTCCGTCAAAGAATGCCGCTCCGTCTATAAACCAGACGTTTTTATCGCCCGATGCCTTTGCGTCGAGATAGCTCTTCATAACGACATCGCGGCAGGGGATGTATCTCGGCTCGGTGAGCGCGCGGTCATCTATCGGCGCCGTGACCATTATGATGGGAAGGTCGGGATGCTTCTCGCGGATTTTGAGATAACCCTTATGGTGCGTTTTTTCAAGATACTCCGCATCGGGTGCGTTGTGGTCGTAATCGTAGACAAAAACGCTCATATCGAGGCTTGCGATATAATCTATGATCGCATCCTCAGCCTTTGCGTTTCCCGAAAAGCCGAGATTGATATAATCGCAGTCGAGCTCCTGCGTGATGAGCGCCTGATAGCAGTTTCCGGGGCGGCTTGCGCATCCGCCCTGAGTTATGGATGAGCCGTAGTAGACAACGGGTTTTTCATATGTATATTTCTTGCCGCCCTCAAGCTTTGCATCCGGCTCAAGACCGATATGAAGCGAATCGACATCGTTGTAGAGCGGGAAGTTTATCGTCAGCTCGCGCATTTTGCGGCTTCCAAAATGGTATATCGTCGAATAACCGTCCGTCATATCTGTCGGCGGCGAGAAGCTCTTTTCGAAAACATCGCGCCCGCCCTTTGAAATATACATATCAAAGCCTGCCGCCGCCTGAAGCGGCATATGGGAAAAGCGCGTTATATTGGGAAAACGGCAGGAAATCGCGATATACTCCGAATCCGTCGCAAAGCGGACTCTTCCGCCCGCGGTGTTGGTTGAAAGACTGAGCACGCCTTCGCTCGTCGCCTTTGCGACATCCTTCGGAAGACGGCGGAAGGTCTCTCCCTCCGTCGGTTTATAAAGCCCGTAGATTTCAAACGGAGCTTTCCTTACATCATGGAAGACGCAGTCGGGAGCATCTATGCCCGCGACCGCAAGATTTCTGTCTATTTTGCTGATATCGTTTGACATATCAATCACCTCGGGCAAATTATACCACGCCTGTTTTCCAAAAACAATATTTTTTCATTTTTGGGTGTTGAAAAAAATCACATTACAGTATATAATTTTATAGATAAATATTTTTTAATATGAAAAGGTGATAACTATGTTAAAGGCAGGATTTGCAAGAGTCGATATAACGCCTCCTCTCGGTGTTTCCGTTCAGGGCTATTTCGAGCCCAGAACAGCAAAGGGCGTTCTCGACCCGCTCCTCGCAACGGCAGTTGCGTTTGATGACGGCGAAAAGAAAGCTGTTATCATAAGTGTTGACGTTATCGGTATGAATATGGAGTTTATGTCGCTGCTCCGCCCGGCTGTTGCCGAAGCGGCGGGTCTCGACGTTGACGGCGTGTTTATCGCGTGTACCCACACTCACCTTGGCCCGGGTGTCGCAAGCACGGAATCCAGAATAGGAAATTTCGAAAATGCCGAATACGGCGACTGGCTCCGCAAAAGAATCGCAGACGGAGCGGCAATGGCAATGCAGGATCTTGCTCCCGCAACAATGAAATATACAAGAGGAGAGGTCAAGGACGTATCCTTTATCCGCCGTTACCGCATGAAGGACGGAACTGTCAGAACGAATCCGGGCTGGCAGAATCCCGATATTGACCACGCGCTCGGAACACCCGATGAAGAGAGCCAGCTTCTCATCATCAAGCGCGAGGGAAAGCCGGAGATAGGCATCGTCAATTTCCAGGTCCACCCCGACGTAATCGGCGGCGAGCATCTCTCGGCAGACTATCCGAAGTTCGTCCGCGATACATATGAACTTAACGTTCCGAATTCGCTCTGCATGTATCTCAACGGTGCGCAGGGAGACAGCAACCACATCGACGTCACCCGTCACCCCGACACAAGCTGTGCTCACGGTTATGACCGCGCACGTTATATGGGCAGAAAGATCGCAATGTCCGTCATCTCAAACTATGAGCTTGCAAAAGAGCTTACCGGAGATAAGATCGGATATGCAAAGAAGATCGTCACAACAAAATATAACAAAGGAACTCCCGAGGAGATCCCCGCAGCGCTTGAGCTTGCGAAGATTTACCATGAAAAGGGTTCTGAAGCCGCTGTTCCTCATCTCACCGGCATGGCTCGCACAGAGGTAATCGCAAAGGCAACGAGAATTGAGAGAATGCAGACCAAGCCCGATTTCAAGGAGCTTATCCTCACTGCGGTCTCGGTCGGTGATATGGTATTTGCAAGCCTTCCCGGTGAACCGTTCACGGAAGTCGGAAGACAGATCAAGGCAAGATCACCGTTCACACTTACGATACCCTGCTGCTGCGCAAACGGCTATGAGGGATATTACCCCGTACAGTCTGCTTTCAACGAGGGCGGCTACGAGGCGCTCACTTCCCGCTATGTTGCGGGCACTGCGGAGCTCCTTATTGATACTTCATCGGAAATCATCAAAACACTTAAATAAAGGAAGAGAAATATGCTTTTATCAACATCAACGGGAAATATTGCAGCCGTGCATAATCTTGAAGATTCTATCCGTCTCATAAAGGAGGCAGGCTTTGATGCATATGATCTGAGCCTCCGTCCGCTCAGCGGTGAGGGTCGCCCCATTGCCGCGGATGATTATATGGAATATGCAAAGAAAATAAAGGCTGTTGCGGATGAAGCGGGAATTATATGCAATCAGGCTCACGCGACATTCCCGCCCGAGAAATTCGGAGATGAGGAACATAACAAAGCGACCTTTGAGCGAATCCGTCGTGAGATGGAGGTTGCAGCTTATGTCGGCGCTCCGATAATCGTTGTCCACGCGACGAAGCCCGTTCCGAAGGGATATGACGTCGTCAAGGAAAATCTCCGTTTTTACGGAAGTCTTCTCCCTTATGCAAAGGAATACGGAATCAAGATCGGTGTTGAAAACCTCTTCGAGTGGGACGAGCTGCGCGAGAGAAGAAAGCCATGCGGAATCGGAACGAGCGAAAAGCTTTCGGCATTTATGGAGCTTCTTGATCCCGAATGGTTCACTGTCTGCTTCGATATCGGCCACGCGGCAATTAACGTTGAGGATCCCGAGGAGGCAATCAGAAACCTAAAGGGTAAAATCGGATGTCTCCATATTCACGACAATGATTATGTCAATGACCAGCATATGGCGCCATTCCTCGGAAAGGTCAATTGGGACGAGGTCTGCAGAGCTCTTGCCGAGGTCGGCTATGACGGAGACTTCACGCTCGAGTCCTGCACATTTGAGCACAAATTCCCGCCCGAGCTCACGCTTGATATGCTTGAATTTGAGGTTAAAATTGCAAAGTATCTCATAAATAAAATTGAAAATTATAAAAAAGGAGAATAAGACTATGAATTTAGTATTTGTTGGCTTCCGCCACCGCCACACAGGCGCAATTTTTGAGGAGGCAATGGCAGACCCGAATATCAATGTTCTCGGCGCATGGGAAGAAACCGATATCGGCAAACAGCTTGCAGAAGGCACAGGCATTGAATTCAACTATGCAACTCTTGAGGATGTTCTCAACGATGACAGAGTTGATGCAATCAACCTCGGCGGTTGCTACGGTGACCGCGGTGCTCACGCTATTGCGGCGCTCAAGGCGGGCAAGCACGTATACGGCGACAAGCCGATCTGCACAAGCCTTGAAGAGCTTGAAGAGATCGAAAAGCTCTCAAAGGAAAAGGGACTCAAGGTCGGCTGCTATCTCACAATGCGCTTCTCCGCAGGTATGAGAAACATCCGCGAGATGATTGCTGACGGAACTCTCGGCGAGGTCGGAACGATAAATATGACAGGTCAGCATCCGCTTCAGTATGGCTCACGCCCGATGTGGTATTTTGAAAAGGGCAAGCACGGCGGCACAATCAACGATATCGCTATCCACGGCATGGATCTCGTCCGCTTCCTCACAGGCTCGGGACTCAAGAAAGTCCACGGCGCACGCACATGGAATCACTTCGCAACAGAAGTCCCCGAATTCAACGATTGCGGTCAGTTTATGGTCGAGCTCAAGAAGTATGACGCAACAGGTCTCGGCGAATTCGTCAAGGAGATCAACGGCGAGACAGACCTTCTCATAGACACGGCTGAAGTCCTCCGCACAACTCGCGAAATCCTCACAATTCAGGCAGCTGCCGACGCAAATAAATAATTGAACAAAACAGAACAGGTCACGGCTTGATTTAAACCGTGACCTGTTTTTTCTTTTAAAGCGTCAGTGATATTTCGTGGAGAGCGAGGTCCTCCTCTGTTATGAAAGGAAGAGTGGCGTTTTCAATCGCTTTGCGGTAGAGCGCATCGCCGACCTCGCGTGCCCATTTTCCGCAGGCGTGCCTGACATCGAGGGGAGACATTCCGAAATGCCTGACACAGACGCGATAGAGATGGCTTGCATTTGCAAAGCCGCATTTTGCGGCAATCTCGGAGACGGGCATATTGCTGTAGCGCAGATATTCAAGAGCCAGACCGAGCTTCAAGGTCAGATGATAGGAATGGCAGGTTTTGCCGACGGTTGAGAAAAATGTATCCGTAAATGCGCGGCGCGACATAAGCACTGCGGAGGAGACATCCTCAATCGTGATGTTTTCCGTGCAGTTTCTGACAAGAAAGCCGACTGCTTCGCTGACGCATTCCCCACGCACCTTTGCGGCGGAGATTTCGCGCTTTGAAAAAGAGTCATCCGAGCTGTCTATGCAAAATTCAAGGAGCCTTGAAACAAGGCTGAACATTTTCGTCGTAAACATAGCTCCGAGCTTATTGTATTCGGAGAGAAGATCATGGCAGATTTTATCCGCCTCCGACTTCCGCTCCTCCCGGAAGATGATTGATGGGGCAAGACAGAAGGAATCGAAGGAAGCTGTGCTGTAGGAATGAGAAAGAAACGGAATGCATTGCTTTTCAAATTCACCCTTTTTTATTGAAATTTCGATAACGTCAAGCTCATCGAGGTTGGATTCCGATGAATCTATACCGTGGACGGTGTAGGGGAATATCAGCGCACAGGAGCCTGCCTTCTGGACAATTCTTTCACCGTTTATAATCTGGACGTATTCGCCCGAAACGGTATACCATATCTGGAGGTAATCATGCCAATGTATATCGCTTATTCTGTTGTCGTGGATTTTCGAAACGGTTATCGGGAAAAAATCAAAAATCTTCTTGCCTGACGAATGCGAAGGCGCGATTGTGTTAAAAGGCGAAAGACGAATGACGGACATCGGCAAAGCTCCTCCTTTCGATTGGTTTATATTAAAATAATACACCACAATTTTTCATATTGCAAGAGATAAAAACACTGTCATCTTAATATGTAAATAATGAAATTCGCCCGAATGTACATTTAGCGCTATTGCAAACCCGATTGAAAAGTATTAAAATTTAATCAATACTTTTTAATGGAGGAGTCTACATTATGAAAAGATTGGTTTCTTTACTGCTGGCGCTTATGATGCTGGCGGCATTTATTCCCGCGGCATTCGCGGCGGAGGATTCAGGTGTCAGAATTGTTTATGATGTAAGAAAAGTTATGGAGGTGCTTCAAATGCCATCGCTCGGCGCGGCGGTGCAGATGACGGCAATAGACTATGAGGAGACGAGCGGATTTTTTAGCTGGATTTCCGGCGGCACGGGACATTATGCCGGACCGACAAGCGCAGTCTTTACTTATCAGCAGATTGCAAACGGCACGCAGTGTATCGGCATTGCAAATGAAGCAAAGGTTGCGTTTGAGATAAATGTTCCGAAAGCGGGACTTTATGATTTTGAGATGTATAACTGCGTTTCAAGCAACGAAAATCTCAAAGGAAAGGCGATAAATGTCTATCTTAGCCGTGATGGAATATCCACTGCAGAAACAGACAAAATCGGTTCGTATACTTGTTATGATGAAACGGTAACAACGCTGACTCGTATAACAACACCGAATGTCTTTAATGATATCGATTTTCCCGAAGCAGGCAAATATATCGTCACATTCACGACGACGAGTCCGAGATGGCATTACAACAATGTCGGAACATTCGTGCTCAATGGCGGAAGCGGTCTCGCTCCGATGATCGATGAGATTTCAGTTGACAAGGAAGAAATTATGGTCGGTGAGACGGCAAAGGTTTCCGCGAGTGCGGCACTTCTCAGCGACTATGCAACCGTAGCGGAAGGTGTTACATATTCTTACTCCTCAAGCAACGAGAAAGTTGCAAAGGTTTCTTCCAACGGAACCGTAACGGGAATCGGAATGGGAGAGGCTGAGATATATGTTACGGCAGAAAAGAACGGAGCTTCTTCGCTGGCTTCCGTTGCAATCAGGGTAAACAGCAAAGATGCATCGGGTGTCACGGCGGTTTTTGATATGATCAAGGGCGCGAGAGATGAGGCTTTCCCTTGGAATGCCGAGGAAAGCTACCTCCGCAATATCGATTATGCAAGCACAAAGGGATTCTGGCGCTATCATTCAACGGGATCGGAATCGCATCTTGACTATCACAAGATAAACAATGCCTACGGCATTTACCTCACGGGAACAAGCGAATATACCGCAATCGGAATCAACGTTCCGAAGTCCGGTGAATATATCGTAAAATTTACCTACGGAATGGCTTCGGGTGGCTCGACGCAGGGCGCAATGTGGATTCTTCCGGGAGATACGGAGGATGTCGGCGCGGCAATCGCTTCGACTCCTGCAGTGCTCAATGATATAAACTATTATCAGTCCGGAAGCGGACTCGGTCTCAACACGGTTGATGCAGGTGTGCATTATTTTGAAAAGGGCGAAAACATAGTTGCCTACAAGGTCATCGCCGCAGGCTCGACTGCGATGTATCCCGGAAAAATCGAGCTTATCGGCGGAGGCGGCGATGCATATTCGGGTGTTGTCTCGGTTGATAAGGCAGAGCTCAAAATCGGCGAGACGGCAAAGGCTTCCGCAAATGTTCATATGAGTGATGACTGGTCGGCAATTTCGGGATATACCTTCAAGAGTTCGAATACCTCTGTTGCAGAGGTTGCAAGCGACGGAACAATAACCGCAAAGAAAGCGGGCAAGGCATATATCACGGCAGAGTGTGCATCCATCGCAGAAGGCAACATTATTGGTGCATATATAACAGTTGAGGCGGATAAGCCTGCAACGGTTTCGGATAAGGTTTCATTTATTGCAACCTCAAATATTGATGCTGATATTTCCGTTGAGGGAATCAACTACAACGGCGGAATAGCGAGCGTCCTTCGCGGCGAGAAGATAACTATCGAGGCACCTGAGGTTGACGGTTACACCTTCGTCGGCTGGAAGCGCGGAAGCAATGAGAACGGAAGATTCATAAATCAGCCGCAGAGCTTTGAAATGACGCTTCTCACAAACACATACCTCACTGCGGTATACAGTGAAAAGCCGGAGGCAGACGAAAAGACGGTTGAATACTATAACGAAAACGGCGACTATATTTCAACGGGCGCGGCGGCTGACAATGCACCCACGGTCCCGACTCTTGCGGGATATGTCTTCTCCGGAAAGTGGTTCGTTTCCGAAGATGTTGAGCTTGATACTTCAAAGCTTTCAGACGGAATAACACGCGCCGTTGCAAAGCATAATGCGAAGGATGTCGCAGGAAATATAACTCTTGACGGCGAAAGCCTCGGTGCAAAGAAATTCAACGATGAAATCACTCTCACGGCAACAAAATCCGGCTTCACATCCTGGAAGCGCGACGGCAAGACAGTAAGCTACGGCAGAAGCTACACATACTATGCATGGGCGGAGACGGCAATTGAGGAATCGACGGAAGCGATTTCCGAGGGCAAGAAGCTTCCGATAGTCGTTCTCGACGCAAAGACGGTCGATGGCGCGGTTATGATAGAATATGACGCGGGCGACTATGAAATAGTTGAAGCAGGTATCGTCTTCGGAGCGAATGCGACGGTCGAAAGTTGCAATAAGAAGTTCACATCCCAGAGAAATGCCTCCCACGGTCAGTTTGCCGCAAAGGCAGACGGTGCGGCGCGCGGATATATAATCTACCGCGACGGCGAGGACTACAGAGTTATCTACAGCGATTAAAGGAGAAAAAGAAGGATGAAGAGAATAATATCGCTTCTCATTTCCGTTGCGATGATAATATCGCTCATTCCGGCAGTGGCAGCCGCGGATACGGATACGGAAAACTTTACGGTCAGCTATGACCTCGCAAAATACATAAAGGATTTAAAGATGGTTGCACTCAAGCCCGAGATGTCCGCCGTTTCATACAACGCGACAAACGGCTTTCTGAGCTTCCATTCGGGCGACCACACAACACACACAAGCGGTCGCTTCACATATTCGGATGCGTGCTTTGTCGTTGCGGACGGAAGACGTGTCTCGTTTGAAATCAATGTTCCGGAAGCGGGAACATATAAGCTTGCGATGTACAACGGCGCGTGTGATGCGGGTCTTGATGTCGATGTCTATATAAGCCAAGGTGCGCTCGCGACCGAGGAAGCAAACAAGGTCGGCACATATTCCTGCAAGGATGAGAGCATTCCTTACGGAACTTATTATTTCAGCAAAATAGTAAAAGAGCCGAACATCATTGAGGGGCTCACATTCCCGGGCGCAGGCAAATATATCATCAGCTTCATCGCATCAAACGGTGAGGACGGAAACACCAACTGGATATACGGCTCTGTCGGCTCGTTTGAGCTCATAAAGGGAACTGGCGAGGGCACAGCATATATGGGTGCGCGTCTGTCGGCGGAAAAGGCTATGGTCAAGGTCGGCGAAACATACACCGTTTCTCCCGAGGGCTATCTTTCTGACGGAACACAGACAGTGGTCACCTCATCCGACTTTGCAAGCAGCAACGAAGCTGTTGCAACGGTTGATGAAAACGGCGTTATTTCCGCATTGACAGTCGGTGAAACGGATATCACCTTCAGGACGGAATGTGCAGGCAAGACCGACAACCTCGCCATTCACATAACAGTTGAGCCTGAAAACGGAATAACGGTGAAATATGACCTCGTCGAGCAGATAGAAAAACACGGCTTTGTCGCTTCAAGACCTTCGATGTCGGTCATTACCGAGGATACGACAGACGGCTTCTTCAGCTTCCATTCGGGCGACCTCGTCAATTTCCAGAGCGGAAGACTTACATATTCGGAGAAATGCATTGTCGTTGCAGACGGAAGAAGAATTTCCTTTGAAGTCTTCATTCCGAGAAGCGGCATATATAATCTCGAGATGTTCAACGCGACAAACGATGCAGGTCTCGATGTCGATGTCTATGTCAGCCGAAACGAGGTTGACCTTTCAAAGAAGGCAGGAACATACTCCTGCTATGATGTGGCTATTCCGAACAGCAAATATTATTGCTCTCTCATAGTCAAAGAGCCGAATGTCATCAAGGGAATCGAGATTCCCGAGGCGGGCAACTATATCATCAGCTTTGTCCCGACAAACGGAGCAGACGGAAACACGAACTGGGTATACGGAAATATCGGAAGCTTCAACCTCGTCAGCGGAAGCGGAAGCGCCGTTATGGGAATTGAGCTTTCCGATCTCAATAAAACACAGCTCAATGTCATCGGCATTATGTCCGACAAGACAAGAGTTGAAAATCCGAAGGATCTCAAAGTAACTTATGAGAGCTCGGACGACACTGTTGCATCCGTTGATGAAAATGGAAAGGTAACCGATCACAAGACAGGCAATGTAACTATTACCGCAACCGCAACATCATCCGACGGATTCACCTTCACGGACAGCGGAGAATACAGCGCACTCGCAAAGGGCAAGGGAATCAGCGCATATTATGATCTCGTTTCCGTAATGAAGGAAGAAGGACTCACGAATGCCGCGGCAGGAGCGGGAACGGCACCGTCACTCGATGCGCTCACAAAAGCGGCATCCGGCGGCTTCTTCTCGTTCAACAGCGGAACAAGAAAGACGCATCAGTCGGGTCAGATGATGTATGCCGACACAAGCATTGCAATAGCAGACGGCTACGGTGTCGCATTCAACGTATTCATCCCCGCGGCAGGCGTCTATGATATGGAGATGTTCTGCGCGATCAATACGGGCGGACTTGATGTCGATCTTTTCGTAAACCGCGAAAAGGCATCCGCTGCGGAAGAAGACAAAGCAGGAACATACAGCACTTATGACAGCCTTATCGAATATTCGGCATCGTATTTCACTCAGGTAACGAAAGAGCCGAGAGTTATCCGCGATATCAAATTTACCGAGCCGGGATATTATGTCTTCAACTTTGTCGCAAATGACGGCAATCCGGGAAGCACGACGTGGATCTACGGAAACGTCGGCTCATTCAGACTCACAAGTGGCGGCGAGAGCGTTCTTGTCGGGCTTGATAAATTTGAAAATGAGCAGGATATCGAGCTTATGACAATCGGAACGGAAAGCACCGTTCTTGAATATACCGACCCTGCAGCTCCTGCAACGGCAAAGCTCGAGGCAAAGGCTGCAAAGCTTGACGGAACACCCGTCGAAAAAGAAGTCACAAATAAGAAATTCAGAACCTACAATAAAGATATTGTAACTGTTTCTGAGGACGGAACGATTACTGCGGTCGGCGATGGAAAATGCGCGGTTTCAATGAGCGCGGATATCGAAGGCAAGCGCCGCAGTGCGGAAATCAATTTCACGGCAATAGACAACACGGGTGTTGTCGAGTCGGAAATCGATGCTCCCGAATCCGTCTATGTGCGTGAAAAAACGGCAATCTCCCTTATGACGACGATGGGAAGCGGAAATGTCATAACCGTTCCCGCAGGCGAAGTTGAATTCTCCGTCGAGCCCGGATCCGTCGCAAGTGTTGACGCCGAAGGAATGCTCACGGGTCTTTCTGAGGGCGAAGCAACCGTTTCCGCAAAAGCGGATTTCCGCGGCGCGGAGATATCGGTTGAGCGCGCGATCTCCGTCGTTGAGCACGAGGGCAAGAGCGAGCCGACATACTATACATATGAAAAGCGCGAAAATGCGAAGAAGAACATAGCAAAATTCAGCTGGGCAAAGAGCTCTGAGAAAACGGCCATTGCAAAGGCGGAGCCGATTCTCGAAAATCTTGAGAGCTGGTATAACACGATTCCGGGGCCGGGCGTTCCCGCATCGATGAATATAACGCAGATAAACGACGATATGTGGAATGTCTGCCACTATTGCGGAGTCAACCTCTCTGAAAAATTCGGAAACTACAGCTCCGTAGAATGGGGAATGAACCCGATAATGCGCCCGTGGAAGATTCAGTGCCCCAATTGTAAAAGACAGTTCCCGTCAAACGATTTTGCGCTTCTCTATTCGCGCGGAATCGATGAAAAGGGCTATTACGACCGCGACCGCGCGGTTGCGGCAAATGCGGAAGCCGTTGCAAACGGCGAAAAGGATGCGCTTGTAAACGTGCTCTATCCCGAGATCACGGAGGTTGGGACGATAAACTGCAATCAGGGGCTTCGCGCAGGTGAAACTGTCGAGGGCTGGGGCGTTGATGACGGCTTCGGATATCTCCCGAAGAATCCGAGCGGCGCGAACTATATGTCAGGAAGCGTTGTCGAGCGCCATTGCTATATTGCGGCATATGAATATATGCTCTGGATGGAGATTGAAAATGCAATATCAGCGCTTCGCGATGCATATATCTACACGGGCGAGACGAAATACGGAAGAGCGGGCGCAATCCTTCTCGACCGCGTTGCAGATGTCTATCCCGATTATGACACAAGAAGCTATAACTACCCGACGAATAATTTCTTCATGGGCGATGCGGGAACAGGCTTCGGTAAGATCCGCGGAAAGATTGCGGACTGTGCGGCAAGCGAAGGACTCTGCCTTGCGGCAGATGCATTCTTCCCGATGCTTTCCGATTCGCAGGTAATTTCGTTCCTCTCCGAAAAAGCAGTTAAATTCGGAAATGATGAAAAGAACGATAAGAGAAGCTCCGTAAAAATCTGGAATAACTGGGAAGAGGGAATTCTCAAAGAAACCTTCAAAGCGGCAAAGCTCGGCCTTGCAAACGGAAACTTCGGAATGCATCAGGCGGCGGTTGCGGCGGCGGCAGTCGTTCTCGATCGCGAGCCTGAGACGACCGAAATGGTCAAATGGATATACAAGACGGGTATGGCAACATCGGGCAACGTCGAGGGCGGCGGAGTCCTTTCAACGCTCGTTGATATAGTCAGCCGCGACGGTCTCGGAAACGAAGCGGCGGATAACTATAATATTCTCTGGGCAACGCTTATCCAGAATGCGGCAAAATACCTGAGCGCATATGAGGGCGAAGAAACTTATGACCTCTATGCTCATCCGAAATATGCCGCGATGTTCACCCCGTTCCTCGCAAAAACGCTTGTCGGCATCCAGTCCCCGAATATCGGTGACAGCGGCGCGACGGGTATAACCGGCTGGAACGGAACGCTCTCGGCCTTCACGACGGCGTTTGAGCAGCTTCGCGAAACTCCTTTTGCGAAGGATCTTGCGCAGTTTATCTATATGAGAAACAAATACGAGGTAGATGGTCTCAACTATGGAATTTTCTCGGAAGACCCCGAAGCAATCCAGGATGAGATTCTTGCCCTTGCGACGAAAGGCCCGCTTACAAGAAGCGATATGCTTGCGGGCTACGGTATAGCAGTCCTGCGTGACGGATTCGATAACCGCTCCGTAAGCGCAAGCACGGCAAACAACAATCAGCGCGACTTCTGGTTATATTTCGGAAGAGCGGGCGGCCACGGACACCCCGATATGATGTATCTCGGAATTGATGCCTTCGGCTTCAGCTTCGCTCCCGATATGGGTTATCCCGCAATCACAGGTAAGGATCCCGTTCGTCTGCAGTGGGATTCGAACGGACTTTCCCACAACACGGTAACGGTTGACGGCCAGTCGAGAATTTCCGATAACAACGCGGCGTTCCCGATGCATTTCGATGATTCGGGAATGGTCAAACTCATCGATGCCGAATCCGACACCGCATTCAAGCAGACAGAGAACTACAGAAGAACACTCGTTATGGTAAAAGCAGGTGACGATGTCTCCTATGGCGTCGATTTCTTCCGCATAACGGGCGGCGAGAAGCATACATACAGCTTCCATGCGGCGGCAGAGACGGCAACTCCCGTTTCGGGTCTCGATATGGTTGCGCAGGTCGATGAGAACGGAAACTACATCGGATCATATGTCGGAGTAAATGTTCCCTACACGGCACTTGACGGAACAACGCAGTATTTCACGGGACCGGGTCAGGACCCGTGGACACGCGACCTCTGGAGCTATGAAACCTGCTTCACCCGCGGCTATTCATGGCTTTCGAAGGTAAGACGCGATGAAAGCCCCGAAGCGGTATTCTCGCTTGATTTCGATGTCAATGACTATCGCAATGTCGTTGCAAACGAGGGTGACACGCATCTTCGCGTAACTCAGCTCAATGATTTCGTTGCGGATGAGGTTGCGCTTGTCGGAGGTCCGCTTCCGGTGCGCTCGGACAACTCGATGTTCCCGAAGACGCTCGATTATATGCTCGTTCACCACAATGCAAAGGATGGCGAGAAGCTCGAAAGCCTCTATACAACGGTCTATGAGCCGTACAGCGGCGAGAGATATCTCGGTGATATAGCTCCCGCCGAGGTTGCGGGCGATGTCGCGGAGGGTGAGACTGTCCGCGCTGTCAAGGTTTCGCATACGGACGGCAGGATCGACTATGTCGTCTATGCAACAGATAACACAAAGACTTATCGCATCGCAGACCTCTTTGATTTCCGCGGATTTGTCGGAGTATATTCCGTCAATGAAAAGGGTGAAGTAATTTACCGCTATGTCAACGATGGCGATATAATCGGCGAGGCGACGGAGAAGCCCGCATTCTATGGCGGAAAGGTAGTCGATTTTGATAAGACATTTGAATTCGGCGATTTCGAGAACTGGATCGAGGTTACTTCGGATTGCGAAAACCTCGAAGATATCATCGGCAGATATATGTATGTCGAGACAGACGGAATCCAGAACGGCGCATATAAGATTTGCGGCGCAGAGAAGCTTCCGAACGGAAATGTTCTTATAGATCTCGGAACAATGACGCTTGTCAGAAGCTTTGTTGACCCCGATGACGAAAGCCGCGGATACACATATAATATCGAGGAAGGACAGAGCTACAGAATTCCGATGCCGTTCAAGGATGACAAGGCACCGATATTCGATGCTATGCCTGAAAAGATATCGGCAACTGCGGGAAGCTCGATTTCCATCAAAATGAGCGCAAACAGCCCGATTGATGAAACTGAGATAACCTATGTCGGAACAACGCTTCCGCGTGGCGCAAGCATTGATGAAGCGACAGGCGTTCTCGTCTGGAAACCCGAATCGAGCCAGATAGGTGAAAACCATATTGCTGTTACGGCTCGCGATATTGACGGACGCGAAACGACGCTCCACTTTACCGTAACGGTCTATGGTGCAACCACAGGTGGCGGCGGAAACTCCGGCGCACCGTCCACACCGGAAACAACCACACCGACTATCCCCGCAACAAAGCCGGAGGATAAGGATGATGAGAAGGACAACACTTCGTCCCCCACAGGCAATGGGGATAAAACTCCCTCAGTCGGTGATGCCGACAGCTCCCTCGGAGAGGGAGCCGGAAATACCCGCTTCATCGACCTCGGAAACCACGCATGGGCGGCTGACGCTATCAACACCCTTGCAGACGAAGGAATCATAAAGGGAACAAGCGAGAACACGTTCTCACCTGCAGCTAA
>JAZSHZ010000213.1:0-7024 GCA_045533555.1 Eubacteriales bacterium | reverse complement strand
CTGTAGTACGACTTGTACTTTATCATTATATCATACCATAAATCAAAAAGCAAAACGAGCCGAAAACGGCTCGTTTTTTTGCATTACCTGTTATACACTCCGTTGTTGAGGTAGTCGAGAAGCTCATCCTTGCTCATTCCGTCGATACCGAGGTATGCAAGGTTATATCTGCTTTCGGCAAAGAAGTTCTTATTGTGCATTGCGCCTGCGAGGACTATCATCGAATCGATGATGGGTGTCGGAACGCCATACTGAACACCGAGATCGTGATAGATTTTGCAGCCTATCGGAACATCCTCCGTCATATAGCGGTGGTGTATTGAGTTCGGGCCCGTGTTACCCTCGTTTGACGGCTGATCGAGCGGAAATACGACATTGTCGTTTCCGTCCTCATCAAGCCCCATATATTCCTGAGTGAGAACACTGCGGCGGGAGAAGAACATTTCATATTTATACTTCGGGCAGCCTACACCGATGGCATCGGCGAGCGCTATTTCTTCATTATAGAATTTATACTGAACCTCGCAGATAGAGGGGCAAAGCCCGTGGGAATACATCGAATATGTCGTCTTATCGTGACCGCAGAAGATGACACCCCAGTTCTCCATCGTCGAAACACCGAGAACCGTTGCGGGAACGTGGATAACCGGATTTACGTTTGCAAAATCGACATCAAGGATAGTGTTTGCCTCGACAGGTCCGTCACCGTTTGTAACGGCATCCATACACGGAAGATATTTAACCGACTCGATAAAGTCCTTCGTATCCGTCATCGGAAGAGCGGCACCGCGAAGAGTTATCGCGCGGTATTTTGCACCGACGTGAGGAAACTGGAATTTTCCGATGCTCTCGATTCTTGTTCCGTAAGGCGCGGATGACCAGCCACCGATAATTACCTTCTTATCGCATCCCAGCTCGCGCATAAGCCTGCGAAGAAGGAGGCACGCAAAATTATCCGTGAAAATATGTATTACCTGACCATCCTCAAGATGCGGAATAAGCTCGCGGAAAACAGGCTCGTGGCCCCATGAACCCATTGCGATGACAATGAGACCCGCTCCCGAAACAGCTTCCTTCATATCCGAGGTTATCATATCAAAAAACGCTCTGCCGCTTCTCTCAAAGCAATATTTGTTTCTCTGCACACCGTCAAGAAGAATGCCCGTCTTATCAATATCCTTAAGCGAAGTTTTCGCATATGGCATAATGTCATAGAGTCTCACCTCGCGACCGGCAAGCTTCATATCCGCCGCGCAGGTTTTTCCGACTGCGCCGCCTCCGAGAACGGCTATCGGTTTATCTTTTAAATATTCCATATTACTCATATCAAGCTCTCCTTTTCTTTGTCAAAAAAATTATACTCCGACAGCCGGCAAATTTCAATAGCATTATCGCGAATATTTTGCTCAAAAGTGAATTTTTGCTGCATTTTTCGCCCAAAAGTACATTGCATTTTCAGGCACTCTGTTGTATGATAGGATTGATATAAAATTGAGGTGATTTCCATGCATAATTATAATATTTTCAACAATGTTCCTGCCACCGAATGGAGAGAGGCATACCCTATCGGTAATGGCAGGATGGGTGCGCTCGTTATGGGAGGCATTCCGCAGGAGATTATATATTTAAATGAAGAAACAATCGTTTCCTCGCGCGAGGGAACAACTGATCATAGCCCTGAAATATACGATAAGCTTCAGCACATCAGAAAGCTTATTCTCGAAGGGCGCGATGTTGAGGCGGATACATATGCAAAGACAGAGTTTTCAAGCGAATACAAAAGAGTCAGCTCCTATGGTACGGCAGGTATGCTCAAAATCGCTCTCCACGGCTCGGAGACTTATGAGAACTACCGCCGCGACCTTGACCTTATAAACGGCAAGGCGATCGTTTCCTATGATATCGCTGAAAAACATTTTACACGCGAATATTTCGCATCATATCCCGATGATATTATGGTCTATCGCATCACCTGCGAGGGCGGAAAATTCGATGCGCGCATAAATTACGAATACGCCAAACGCCTTTCCTCATCCAATACGGCAAATGAATGCCTCGCAATTTCCGAAACGCTCTTCGGACATCACCGTTTCGCAATGGGATTCCGCATCGAGTCCGACGGTGCGGTTGAATTCAAAAACGGCATTGCCTGCGTAAGCAACGCGGCAAGCATCACCGTCTTCTGTGACATTAAAACAGAATTCCGTCACGGTGAAGACTTTGAAAGCAAGATTGCATTCCCCACCCTTTCTTTTGATGAACTTAACGCGCGCCACACGGAAGATTTTTCTTCGCTTATGAACCGTGCGGATATCGAGCTTCCAAAACTTGAGGATTGCGAATCACTTCCGATGTCGACACGTCTGCATCCGACACTCCGCGCACTCGTTCCCGATGGCGGAATACTCGCGCTTCAGTGGCAGGTAGGAAGATATCTCCTTGTTTCCTCAAGCCGCCCCGGAACATTCCCCGCAAACCTTCAGGGCATCTGGGCTAACGATCTCATCTGCCCGTGGAACGGAGATTTCCATCTGAATGTCAATATCCAGATGAACTACTGGGCATCAGAGGTAGTAAACCTCTCCGAATGCCACACCCCGCTTTTTGATTTTATGAACAAGATTCTTCTCCCCTCGGGAAAGGAGACGGCAAAATTCATCTACCATTCCCGCGGCTCGGTTGTTCATCATCTGAGCACGATTTATGGCTTCACAGGAATTGCCGACGGTGTATGGGGCATATGGCCGATGGGCGCGGCATGGCTTGCACACCATATGTGGGAGCATTATCTCTTCACAAAGGACGAAAACTTTCTCCGCGAGTCATATGAATTCATACGCGAAACCGCGATATTCTTCATCGACAACGCGATAAAGGACAAGAACGGATATTATGCGACCGTTCCCTCAACCGTTCCCGAGCACGAGTATGTCGTAAAGGACGAAAACGGAGAAGATCGGAACGTCTGGATAACAATGAACTGCTCAATGGATATTGAGACCATAAGTATGCTTATGACGGTATATGAAGAGGCATCAAAAATCCTCGGCATTGACGATGATGACGTCCGCTTTGCTCCCATCCTCAAGGCAGGACTTCCGCCACTTAAAATCGGTCGTTTCGGTCAGCTTCAGGAATGGCAGGAGGATCACATTGAAAGCGATATCGGTCATAATCACATTGCACACGGCTATGCACTTTTCCCCTTCAATATGATTACCCGTGATATGAAGGACATCCGTGATGCTCTCACAATATCAGTTGAACGCAGAACAAAGAATCCTTCATACACCATGGGTTGGTGCATTATCTTCCCGGCAATCATGTATGCAAGACTCCGCCGTGGCGACGATGCATTCCCCTTCCTCCACAGACTCATCGGAGTTTGTTCAAGCAACTCGCTTCTCACAACATTCGTAAACCCCGGACTTCCGGACGGTTTCCAGATAGATGCAAACTTCGGCTTTGTTTCGGCCGTTTCCGAAATGCTTTTCCAGAGCCATGAAGGAATGCTCTCGATCGTTCCGGCACTTCCAGCAAAATGGGATCACGGCTCCTTCCGGGGCTTCCGGGCAAGAGGCGGCTTTGAGGTCAGCGCAAAGTGGGAAGACTTCTCCGTCACGGAAATCACGGTCAAGGCAGATAATCCCGGAAGCGCAACAATCGAGCTTCCGAAAACGCAGAAAAACTTGATTTTCCGTGATGAGTGCGGCAACGAATACACCGCTGTTGACGAAAAGTTTACGATTGATATAAAAGATACCGTTACACTTAAAATATAACGAGGAGACTTATGCGAGAATATAAATTATTTGAGACCTTCCCGGTCAGAAACTGGACGGAAAGCATCCCCGTCGGTAACGGAAGAATGGGCGGCACACTTATGTGCGGCATCGGTGAAGAGGTCATGTACCTGAACGAGGAAACCATCTGGGCTTCTCAGCCGGGCGGTGAACCTAATCCGAAAATGCCCGAAAAGCTTGAGGTTATCAAAAACCTCTTCCGTGATGGCAGACCGGCAGAGGCGGATAAGCTTGCAAACTCGCTTCTTTCCGATTGCTTTACACGAATCCGTTCATATGAATCGGCAGGTCAGCTCAAAATATCGCTCCACGATACCGACCACGCGCGCAACTACCGCCGTGAGCTTGATATCATGCGCGGCGTCTCAACGATTGAATATGATATACGCGGAACGCATTACACAAGAACTTGCTTTGCATCATATCCCGACAACATCATCGTCTATAACGTCAAGAGCGACGGGGATAAGCTCGATGCCGCAATTGGCTATGACAAGGAAAGAAAGCTTTCGCAGAAGGCAGAAGGCAACGAAATCCGAGCTATCGGCAAAACTATTTGCGGAAACCACAAATTCTGCGTCATAATCCGCGTTATCACAGACGGAAAAATATCCGCAAAGAACGGTGAGCTTTTCGTTTCGGACACAAATGAATTTACGCTTCTCATCAATATCGGAACGGAATTCCGCCTCGGCGAGAATTTTGCGGATAAAATCAAATTTCCCGATACCGATTATGATATGCTCAAATCGCGCCATGAAGAGGACTTTCTCTCCGTTATGAACCGCGCGGATATTGAACTTCCGCAGTCTCCCGGGATGGAAGATGTCTCGATGTCCGTAAGGCAGGAGGCACTTGGTGACAACAAGCCGAATGACGGCGGACTTGTTATGATGATATGGCAATTCGGCAGATATCTCCTTGCCTCATCAAGCCGCCCCGGAACACTCCCTGCAAATCTTCAGGGATTATGGGTTCAGTCCGATGTTTCCCCCTGGAGCTCGGATTATCACACAAATATCAATCTGCAGATGAATTATTGGCCGGCTGAGGTCGCAAACCTTTCCGATTGCCATATGCAGCTTTTTGAATATATCCGCGATTATCTTCTCGAATCGGGAAAGAATACCGCAAAGGTCGGCTATAACGCACGCGGTTCGGTCGTTCACCACCTTAGCGATATCTATGGCTTCACTTCCCCTGCTGACGGTCTTTGGGGAATCTGGCCTCACGGTCTCTCCTGGCTCTGCTTCAACGTTTGGGAGCATTATCTCTACACGCTCGATAAGGACTTCCTCCGCGATATGGCATATGAGATGATTCGCGAAAGTGCAATATTTTTCCTTGACACAATGTTTGAGGACAAAGAAGGAAGGCTTGTCTATGCGCCTTCTTCAAGCCCCGAAAACGAATATCTTGTTGAGGATGAAAACGGCAAACCGTATAGATGCTTCCTTGCAATGAGCTCAACGATGGATACTTCAATCATCGGCGGTCTTCTCAGAATGTATCTCAAAGCTTCCGAGATTCTCAGCATCTCCGATGAGGACACAAAGGCTGCAGAAGCGGCAATCGCAAAGCTTCCGAAGCTCTTCGTCGGCAAACACGGTCAGCTTGCCGAGTGGATCGAAGATTATGAAGAAACGGAAATCGGCCACCGCCATTTCTCAAATACATTCGGCTTCTTCCCCGACAACGCAATCACAAGAAAGACTCCCGAGCTTTATGAGGCTATCAAGGTAACTCTTGAGCGAAGGCTCACTGGCGGAGCGAATGCGGCAGGCTGGGGCGCAACCACCATCGGTTGGAGCATTTCTCAGCTTATATGCTGCTATGCAAGAACGCGCGACACGGCGCGCACGGATGAGCTTATCTTCCATTATATAACACGCCCGACGCTTTCGCCGAACCTCGTCGATATCTGCCCGACAAGCAAGGTTTTCCAGGTCGATGCAAGCCACGGCTTCACCGCGGGAATATCCGAAATGCTCATTCAGAGCCACGAAGGCGTAATTTCGCTTATTCCGACACTCCCGAAAAAATGGAGCTATGGTTCCTTCCGGGGCTTACGCGCGCGCGGTGGCTATGAGCTAGATGTAAAGTGGGATGACTTTTCAGTTCGGGAGATTTTAATCAAAGCAAAATTTGCGGGCAAAGCCACGGTTGAGCTTCCCGAAACTCAGAAGCAGATGACCTTTGAGGACTCCGACGGCAATATATACAACGCAATTGACGGCAAATTGACAGTTGATATAAAAAAAGAAATCAAACTTATACGCAAATAATATAATGAGGTGAAAACAAATGCGCGAATACAGAATTTTTGATGTCACACCGGCGACAAGACTTCTTGACAGCATCCCCGTCGGTAACGGAAGAATGGGCGGCACGCTTATGTGCGGCATCGGTGAAGAGGTCATGTTCTTGAACGAGGAAACCGTCTGGGCTTCTCAGCCGGGCGGTGAGCCAAATCCGAAAATGCCCGAAAAGCTTGAGGTTATAAAAAACCTTTTCCGTGAGGGTAAGCCTGCAGAGGCGGATAAGCTTGCAAATTCGCTTCTTTCCGATTGCTTTACGAGAATACGTTCATACGAAACTGCAGGTCAGCTGAAAATCTCTCTTCACGAGACGAACCATGCGCGCAACTACCGCCACGAGCTCGACATTATGCGCGGTGTCGCAACAGTTGAATATGATATGCGCGGCACACACTACACAAGAACGTGCTTCGCATCATATCCCGACAATGTCATCGTATATAACGTCAAGAGCGACGGTGATAAGCTCGATGCCACAATCGGCTATGACAAGGAAAGAAAGCTCTCGCAGAAGGCAGAAGGCAACGAAATTCAGGCTATCGGCAAAACTATCTGCGGAAACCACAAATTCGGTGTCAAGATCCACGTTATCACGGACGGAAAAGTATCCGCAAAGAACGGTGAGCTTTTCGTTTCGGATACGAATGAATTCACTGTTCTCATCAATATCGGAACGGAATTCCGCCTCGGCGAGAATTTCCTTGATAAGATTGATTTCCCCTCTGACGTCGATTACGATATGCTCAAACTTCGCCACGAGAAGGATTTCCTCTCCGTTATGAACCGCGCAGACATCGAAGTTCCGCAGGCACCCGAGATGGAAGAGGTCTCGATGACTGGCAGAAAGCGCGCGCTCACCTGCAGCAGACCCAATGGCGGCGGTCTTGTTATGATGATATGGCA
>JAZSHZ010000002.1:0-2513 GCA_045533555.1 Eubacteriales bacterium | reverse complement strand
TTCCCAGTCATCAATGATAATGTCGAGCGAATGAACCTCGGATGTATCAAAAAGCTTTTCTGCATATGAGGGAGTTGCCGATGAGACCTCGATGCCGAAGGTTTTGCCGTTCATAAACAAAAAGGTCAGAATGAGAACGAGACAAAGCGCTCCGCAGCATATTCTGTCGATATTTTTATGTGTTGACATAACGGTTTACCCCATATAATCGCCATTGTAGCTGACGTGAACAGCGCTTGAAACTCCGTCCATTGATGCGAGCGTGTTTACGAAATTCGTGTTGCTGTCGGCGAGTCTGATATCGTAGTTTATTTCGATGGATTCCTTCGTCACGGTTTTGCTCTTGACGACGCAACGAGTTGTATTTGCGGAAAGGAAATCTCTTGCTTTTTCCTCACTTTCGGAATCAAGGCATCTGATAACCGCGATATACGGATTGCAATGCGATTTTCTGTTGACAAAAACGAGAAGGATCATACCGATGATGACACTGCCGATAACAGCAAGCGGAATCATACCTGCGGCAAGGACTATGCCGACGCCGATTGACCAGAAAAGAAATGCTATATCGAGCGGCTCTTTTATTGCCGTGCGGAATCGGACGATCGAGAGGGCACCGACCATACCGAGAGAAAGCACGACATTTGATGTGACCGCGAGTATGACGACGGTTGTTATCATAGTCAGTGCAATAAGCGTTACTCCGAAGCTTGAGGAATACATAACGCCTGAGAATGTCTTTTTATATACGAGAAAGATAAAGAGGCCTATCCCGAATGCGAGAATGAGTGCAAGCACCATATCGAGAATCGAAACGCTTGCGATGTTTTCAAGAAAGCTTGATTTGAAAATGTCTTTGAATGTCATGTTTTTTTCTCCTTTTTTAACCGTAAACACGGCTTATTGCATATTTTGAAAATGCTGAGGTATGCCTTGAAGGGAGCGCGACCGCATCCCTTATTACTGACGGAAGAAATTCATCCCATTTGATCTCAAGGATGATAGCACCGGGGCGCGTTGGCAGGGTTACGCAATCCGGATTGAGAAAATCTGTACACAGAAGTCCTGTTCTTATATCGCTGTCGATCGTTACCCTGACGTTTCCCACAGAAAATATGAAGGCTTCGCGTGTATAGTCGACAACGGTCTTTGGAAGCAGAAGCGAAGTCGACATTTCGTAATAAAGCTCCGCAAGCAGTGGCGGAGTTGAGTCTTCGGTTTTTCCGATGTCTCCGCTTGAAAGACGCAAGGCTTCCTCTTTTGAAATAACGAGGGATTGCTTGTTGCACAGTCCGTTGATTTTTGATTTTTTTTCGAGCTTTATAAAATCTGTGTTTTTGTTATAAAGTCGCAGCCTGAATTTTTCACGCTTGTTGACACCGTTGATTTTTTCAAGCAACGCGCGGTCCTGCGGCGTGTCAAAATAAAGGCTCCGTATATGATAGATTCCGTCGGGTGCATTAGGGTCGCGTCCCATAACGGCGGACAGACGGCTGCGGAGCGCCAATGCATCGGAGAGATTTATCGGAATCTTATATTCGTGGCGGAATTTCAAATCTATCACCTCTTTTCAAACACAGTATACAGTAAGAACCTTAATAAAAACTTAAGAAGGTGCGGCATTTTAACATACCGCACCTTCTTTTATATTTTCAAAGTGAATACTATTGAATTGTTATTTTCATATCTTGCCGAAAGCTCGCCTCCGAGAAGGCCGGCGGTTGCGCGCGCCGCAGAGAGGCCGATTCCGAACCCTCCGCTTTTTTGAGTTCGTGCGCTGTCGCCCCGATAAAAACGGTCAAACAGCCTTTCGGGAGAACAATCTGGGATTTCCGTGCATTCATTTTGTATGCTTAGTTTTGTCGCTTTATCTGTTTGCGAAAGTGATACGGAAATTTTACTCTTGCTTGTCGCATACTTGACTGCGTTGTCAAGCAAAGTTGAGATTATTCGCGTGATTCCTTCTTTGTTTGTTATAAGTTTTATGCCGTCTTCGAAGTTTCGTTCTATTTCGATTTCGGAAAGAGCGGCAGGCTCGAGAAACATTTCGATGCAGGAGCTGAGCATATCGCTTAAGTTGATTTCCTCGAACGGAGGCTTTGTCTGCGCTTCGTCGGATTTGGCAAGCGTAAGAAGATCACGCATCAGTCTGTCAAGTCTCGATATCTGCTCTTTGATATTCTTGCTCCATTTTGTTTCGCCGCTTCGAAGCTCCATTGCCTCTGTGTTGGCGAGGATGATCGCAAGCGGCGTTTTTATTTCATGACCTGCGTCTGTCACAAACTGCTTTTGTCTTTCTATATTTTCCGCAATCGGATTTATAGCGCGCTTTGAGAGCAGGATGACGAAAAGCAGCATAAGGAGCAAGGTGAGGAAGCCTGCGAGAAGTGAGAGCGCGGCAATGCGAAGTATTGCGTAGCGTTGAGTTGTTGTGTCAAGGAAAACATACGCTTTATTTGCACTATCGCGGACAAGACGGAATTTGAAGTTTGAAATTTTGCCGGATTCCGTTT
>JAZSHZ010000204.1:0-7399 GCA_045533555.1 Eubacteriales bacterium | reverse complement strand
TACACGGGAAGTGACAGCCTTATAAGGATGGAGGGTATTCCCGATTACAGGATGGCGAACGTCATCGAAGGTACTTCCGATAAATGGGAGGTCACCGACACACGTTATATTGACGATGTCCGCATCGGTTATGAAAGCTGGGGCGGAGTCTATAACGGCGCATATTTCCAGCTTGCAACGCGCAGAGCAAGCGGCGATGCCTGCATAAACTTTGCGCTCGATATGAAGAAGGGCGAAGACCTCACGGCAAAGCTTACATATTATGGCTTTGAGTTTTCTCCGATAGTGGATCTGTATATTATTCCGCAGGCGACACTTGATGCACACAAGCCTGCGATGGCGCATTCCGTTTCGGGGTCGGCAAAGACGATTCTCTATATCGACAGTCTCAACGCATCAGGTAACGAAGCCGAGAAGGCAAAATACTATATCGGAACCGTTGATACCTACAAGAACGCAGGTGATACGGGTGAGAAGGCAAGCGCAAGCTTTGACGGCGTGACAATACCCGAGGACGGAGTATATTATTTTGTCCTCCACACCGTCGGAACAAATGAAGCATATGCCGCAAGAAACGGCTCATATGCGGGTGTTGCGCTTACGGAACTTTCTCTTACGGGAAAGAGCGCAGAGCCTCCGGCACCGAAGGATGAGCTTACGGCAATAAAGATAACCGCCTCCGAAAAGGAGCTTGAAATCGGCGGAAAGACGACCTTTACCGTCAGCGGAACATACTCTGTTTCGGGGAACAAGGAAATCACGGACGGAATAACTTTTGAAAGCTCCGATTCATCCATCGTTAAGGTGAAAGGAAATGAAGCGGAGGCACTCGCGGAAGGAAGCGCTGAAATCACCGCAACGGTCGCAGGTCTCTCCGATAAGGTTACAATCAAGGTTACTCCCTATGACCCGGGCAACGCCGGCGTTATCCGCGAGTATCGCATGGGATGGGACAGCCTGCAGCTTTCAAAGCTTCCGAAGACGAGTGACAGCAGTCTCTATAACGACGGAATGTATACGCGTGGCGGAAGCATCTTTATGAACGGCAGGCTTATGAACAGAGATGCTGTCTCAACGCTTGATGTAAATGCAGCGACAGTTCCCGCGTGGCGTCTTATGGACTTTGACGTAACCGCACCGTGGGACATGGCATTTGAGAAGAGTCAGGGCGGCGTCAGAATTATGAAGGCTGACGATGAAATGCTCCTCAACTATACGGTATCAAGCTACGGCTCAAGCTCGGGAACAATTCTCGCGCTCCGTCTTGAGGTTCCCAATAAGGGAATATACAATCTCTCGCTTGAAAATAATTATTCTCAGTATGGAATAAATCCTGCGGTCTATTTCTTCCGCGATGACGGAACGATACAGAGCGCAAGCGATGTATACAATCATATAAAGAGCATTCAGCCGGCAGGCTACTACAGCTTCTCGGATAAAACGCAGAAGGGGTATACGAAGGTAGCCGAGGTCGAGGCTTCGCGCCGCGGCGACTATTTTGTCGTTTTCTATTGTGACGACCATTCTCTCGAGCTTAATCCGGATGTCACGGTCTCGGGCGGCAGAAGCTATCAGGAGCTTCATCTTAAGGGCATCCGCCTCGCGGCAAAGCCGGGCGCGCTTGCAAACGTTGATATGGAGATAGAGTCTCTCCGCACGGAGTCAGACCCGATGCCTCTTCTCACGGAGAAGCGGATTTCACTCGAGCTTTCGGATGAATTCGGCATTCCGATTGATGAGCTTGATGACGATAAGCTCACCGTCACATACTCCTCCTCCGATGAGGGTGTTGCAACGGTTTCGGAGGATGGTATCATCTCCTCAAATTCATGCGGAGCAGCCGAAATCCGAGCAGATGTAACATATGAGGGTGCTTCTGCTTCGGCAGTATGGAATCTCACGGTTGCTCCCGCAGGTCGCAACCTTGCAGAGCACTTGAATCCGCATTTTGATACTGACGAGTGGATATGGATGGGTGCGGACAATATGCCGACACCTCCCGGAACTCCCGTATTCTCACGCGGCTATATCACGACTGAGGAAGACGGAAACCGTGCGCTTCGCTTCGACTTCAATCCCGAGGTCGGCGCGGAGGATACGATGATATTCTTCAAGAACAACGGCAATCGTATTGCGGTAAAACCGGGTGGCTTCTATCAGCTCACATTTAGGTTCAAGACGGACTATGTCGTACCGTCGGGAGCATCCGAATTCAATATGTTCTTCGATGTTTATGCATATGCAAATCCGACGGGAACAAGCTCTTCGGCGGAGGCATACAGCGCAAACCGCGCAATGAATCTCACAGGGCATCCGCAGTTCCGCGAGCTCTATTCCGATTGGTATGAGGTCGTTGTTCCCGTTGCGGCACCGAGTGAATATGCGGCTGAATATGTATATCTCACTCCGCGACTCGTTATGCGCCCCGCATCGGGAGATGAAGGTAAGCTCGGATACAGCGGCAGTGCATATTTTGATGATATTGACTTCCGTGAAGTTGGCTATGCAGGTGTCGAGGTTTCTTATTCGGGAAATATCAACGGTGGATCGGATGTTACTGTTGATGTTAAGCCGTATACAACTCTCGGACATTATATTTCGATTGGCGAGCCGTGGGGAACAGATCAGGCAAAGCTTTCCTGCACGGACGAAAATGTAATCAGTGAGTTCAAGAATCTCAAGATATCAAAGGGAGCTCTCGGACAGTGCTGGCTCGGAGCCACGGCAGTTCTGGGCGGCAAGAACGCAAGTGCCGATATCGTTGCGGCGATGGAGCTCAACGGTATTACTCGTGAAGGCAGGACAACTATCACGACAAGCGGCTTTGCGATGAAGCTTCTCTATGCAGATGCAGCTTCTGAACCGAAGCAGATTGAGGTCGGAAATACAGGTAAAATTATAACAACGGGATATATGAGCGACGGAACGGTTGCAGATATCACGGGTGCAACGATTACATACAATTCGCTCACGCCTGATATCGTCGAGGTTTCTGAGGATGGAACAATTACTCCGAAGATGATGGGTAATGGCCGGATAAAGGCAAATATCACGCTCGGCGGAAATATGGCTTCCGCAGTAGCGGAGGTAGTCATAACCGATTCTTCAAAGCTTGCGTCCGTTGTTCTCGGGCAGTGCCCGACGGTCGGATATCTCCGCGATGAAGAACTCAACGTCACGGGTATGATGGAGAGCGGATATCCCGCTGATATTTCCCGTGCGGATATCGAATGGGTGATAGAATCCGATCCCGTCGGAGGCGTTTACATAGATGCAGGCAACCGAATCTTCGGCGAAATCTTCGGCGCACATGCAAAGGTTTCCGCAAAGGTAACGCTTGGCGGTGCGACGGTCACAAGCGAGCCTATCGAGGTCGAGGTTGCGGAAACAGATCTCCGCGACTTTACGATAAGATTCACTGATGCTCATCCGACAAAGCCGAACAAGGTTACGGTTGAGGAATTCGGATGGGAAATCATTGCCGATAAGTCGCATAGCTCCGCTGTCGGAGGCAATTTCGAGACATCAGGCTTTATCGTCCCGACAAAGAGCGCGGGTCAGGCACTGACGATTGCGGTGGACATCCCGTATGAGGGTGCATATCAGATAGTTTTCCAGGGCCAGTATAACAACTATAACGCGCACGACGGCGAAATATATTGCGATGGCCTGCATATCGGAACGGCGCAATATTGGAATGAAGGTCTCAATAAGACTGCGGAGCCGCTTCGCCTGCGTTCGCTCTATCTGACAAAGGGCAGACACGAATTCACGTTCGTTTCCGGCGAGAGGGCGACTCTCGGTGCCCAGCAGATGCTCAAGGAGCTTCGCTTCAGAGCACTTGCGGAGCTTCCCGATATCAGTGATATCACAACTGAGAAGAATGAATATAATCTCGTCGTCGGCGATAAGGCAAGCCTCAATGCGGCGCTTGTGACGGCGGATGGCTACACTTATAATTGGCAGAAGATGCTCGATGGCGGGAATGATAAGCTTGCATCGATTGCATATGAAAGCACGGATGCGGATGTTGTGAAGGTCGATGAAACAGGCGTCATAACCGCGGTTAAAAACGGCGAAGCTTCAATACGTCTTATTGCAAAATCGGGCGAGAAGACATTTGAAAAGCTTGTTCCGATCAAGGTTGACGGCTCGGATATCAATGTTGCAACACTCGCAACGGACAGAAGAATATTCTATATCACGGAAGAGATAAAGCTTGGCGTCCATGCAACTCTTGCGTCAGGCGCAGTTCTCGATCCGTCCAAGATGACGGTAACGTGGAAGAGCTCCGATGAAAACATTGTTTCATTTGCCGCAGACGGAACCATGACTGCGAAAGCGGAAGGCAGTGCGACGGTCACGGCAACGATTGCATATTATAATGAACCTCCGTTTGAAGCAACAGCGGATATTACCGTTGAGCCCGATGGCTTTGCTTCGGTTGAGATCGATGCCGCGCGCTTCGTTCTTTCTCCCGACGGCGATGAGGAAGCTCTCTCCGCACGCGCAGTGACGGGACTCGGCAAGGATGTCGATATGACGGGTGCATCCGTCGCATGGGCAAGCGATAACGAAAGCGTCGCAAAAATTTCGGCTGAAGGAATCGTTACGGCAGGCGCGGAAGGAAGCGCAAAAATCACTGTAACGGTAACGCTTTCCGGCAAAAGCATCAGCGGCGAAGCAATGATTTCCGTTCGTGCGGGAAAGATCGGAAGAACTTATTACACGGATGAAATGGTAGCCGCGGCTCAGGAAAATGTCCTCAAATACAGCTGGGCAAAATCCGAGAAGGACAGTGTGGTCAAGAAGGCGGAAAGATATATCGAAAATCTTGATAAGATTTATGATATGATCCCCGGCGAAGGACTTCCGAGAGGCTTCTCCGTCGGCTACAGAAGCGATCCCGATATCTATTATTGCCGCTACTGCGGAGAATATCTCTATGACAAATACGGTGATGGCCCTGTCGTTGTCGATGTTCTTACGGACCCGTGGAAGACAAAGTGCCCGAGTTGCAAGAGAAAATTCCCGTCAAATGATTTTGAAAAGCTCTATGAGCTTGGAAAAAATGAACAAGGCATCTATGAGATTGCTCTTGCAGAGAAGAGAAATGCAGAGCTCGTCGCTGAGACAAACGGCGAGGTAGACTATATGAAGAACATTCTCTATCCCGAGCTCTATAACGAGTCGAATGCATTATACAACAAGGACCCGAGAACAGGTCAGGCAGTTGACGGACTCCGCTGGGGCGTTGACACGGGTATGGGATATGACACGGGCAGAACATATTCAAACGGAACACGCGAAATCCACACATATGTCGCCTGCATTATGCATTGCGGCGTCTGGACAGATACATCGGGCCTGGGGAATCCGGGACTTATCAGGACTGCAATCAACACACTCGCATCGGCATATATGTATACGGGTGAAGCGAAATACGGTCGCGCAGGTGCGATCATCGTCGACAGAATTGCAGACGTATATCCCGGCTATGATCTCCGCCCGTATCTCACGCGCTTCAACAACTCCGACGGCGGAGCGAGACGAGGCAAGATCGTCGGCTCGATCTGGGAAACCTTTATAACCCAGAGCTTTGCATCGGCATACGATGCCTTCTTCCCTGCATACGATGATCCGCAGGTCGTCAGCTATCTCTCCGCAAAAGCAGAGAAATATAACCTTGATAACGATAAATCAACTCCCGAAAAGATCCGCCGCAACTGCGAGGACGGAATTCTTCGCGAGATATATGAGGCGGTCAAGGATTCAAGCTGTGCAGGTAACTTCGGTATGCATCAGAACTCCTGCGCTATGGCGGCAATAATCCTCGATAACCATCCCGAAACGGATGAGATGATCGACTGGATATATCGCTACAGCGAAACTGACAACACAAGCTACAACACGGGCGGCGGAATAACGCAGACGCTTATAGATAATGTCAACCGTGACGGTCAGGGAACGGAATCAGCATTTGGCTACAACCGTCTCTGGGTAACCAATCTCACGGGTGTTGCAAACACGCTTGCAAGATACACCGAATATAACGGAATGAGTCTCTATGAGCATCCGAAATATGCGGGAATGATTCTTTCGTATCCGTATGTAACTCTTGTCCGACGCGGCACACCTGCTATCGGTGACGGCGGAACAGTTGGCGGATATGCACTTCTTCCCGATAGCGACAGTGTTATGGTAGATGGCTTCAAGTATATGCGTGACATTGATTTCGAAAGAGCGGTCGAAATTGCGCAGCATCTCTACTTTGCAAAGGGTGGAGATCTCGGAGCGCTTCACTATGATATCTGGACAAAGAACCCCGAAAACCTCAAGGCAGAGGTCGATGCGATCATAGAAAAATACGGCGAATGGAACTATGACAAGAGCTCAATGCTCACGGGCTATGGCCTCGGTGTCCTCCGCGCGGGAACGCTCCATAAGGCGACGGGTTCGTCTGCATTCCGCGATACACAGCGAGATTTCTGGATATACTTCGGCGGTGCGACATCGCATTATAACAACGATGTATTGAGCCTCGGAATCGAAGCCTACGGTATCGGAATGACGACTGACCTCGGATATCCCGAGGCAACTGGTCACGATCCGAACCGTTCGCAGTGGATGAGTCCGACGATTGCGCATAATGCGGTCGTCGTCAATGAGCAGAGTCAGATAAGAAGCGCATACCCCCAGGTTCCGCTTCATTATGACGCAAAGGATACGCGCGTCAAGGTTCTTGATGTTGACGGAACTCCGTCCTATACGGTAACTGATGAATATCGCAGAACGGTCGTTATGGTCGATTATGACAGCGATGTTTCCTATGGAATCGACTTCTTCAAGGTTCGCGGTGGCGAGGATCATATATATTCCTTCCACGCAAGCACGGATATCCACCCGACAAGCTCGCTTACGTTTGAGCAGCAGATCGGCGGAACCTATGCGGGTGCGGATGTTCCGTTCGGAAATGACCCGTGGACAACAGTTGGAAATAACTATACGCTTCTCAAATATCCCACAGGCTATTCATGGCTCTTCGATATTCATAAGGCGGAGAAGCCGGGAACAGGCAATTTCTGGATAGATTATAATATCAAGGATTTCAGAAAGCTTTCGAGAAACCCGAATATGAATATTCATCTCCGTGTCACGGCGGTCAATGACTGGAATGCGGATGAGGTAACTCTCGCAAACGGTATGCCGCCGAGAAAACCGCAGAATCTCGCAGTTATGGATCATCTTGAATATATGCTTGTCCGCCGCAAGGGACGCGACCTGAACACGCTCTTCACAACGGTCTTTGAACCTTACAACGGTGAGCGCTATATCAGGAGCATTGAAAGTGTTTCCGTCGAGGCGATTGAGGGAACTCCCGGAAAGTTTGATGATGCAA
>JAZSHZ010000220.1:0-9019 GCA_045533555.1 Eubacteriales bacterium | reverse complement strand
CGCGAAAGCGGTGCGAGAGTTCGAATCTCTCCTTCTCCGCCAACAAAAAGCACTTGCATTCGCAAGTGCTTTTTGTTTATCCAAGCCGACAAGGCTTGGTATATCATCAGCCGACAGCGTGTATATCATCAGCCCTTCGGGCTGTATATCATCACACCGCAGGTGTGCATCATCATCGGCTTGATGATATACAACACTACGTGTTGATGATATACAATTCCTGCGGAATTGAAGATATACAAGGCTAGCGCCTTGATTTGTTCGCAAAACCGTAGTATTATATCTTCAGAGAGGTGTTCATATGGCTAAGAATTATTTATTGATATATTCAGAACAACTTGCAACGGATATAGAATTACTGTGCCAAAACATTAAAGCATCATCCAACACGCTTTTTCAGATCCGCAAAAGCTCAAGCAGTGTATATGCAAACATACGCGAAGCGAATTATGGACAAAGCAAGGCAGATATGCTTTCAAAGTTTGAAATTGCGCTGAAGGAATGCAGTGAAACAGAGGGATGGCTACAGCTGTTATTCAATACCGAGGGAATCAATGAAGAAACCTTCAAGAAACACAGAAATCTCTGCGGACGAATCAAACGAATGCTCATTGCAAGCTGCAGGACCTTAAAAGAAAGCGTAAAATAGAGGAGAAAAGCACTTGCATTCGCAAGTGTTTTTTGTTTATCCAAGCCGACAAGGCTTGGTATATCATCACGCTTTAGCGTGCATATCATCAGCTTGATGATATACAATTCCTGCGGAATTGAAGATATACAAGGCTAGCGCCTTGAGTTTTATGCAAAGAAAAAGGAGAGATTCGAACTCCGAGGGGGCAACGAGCGTCAAGAAAACGATTGATAATCGTAGCATTATCAGCTCCGGCAGCGCTGTTCGTATTGCAATCTGATCAATTATGAGCTATAATTGTTACATAAAAAATACTGTTTAGTGGAGTTGGTATTTATTATGAGGAGAAAGAATTTATATATCCCCGTAATTTCGACGGTTTTGATTGCTATGGGTATGTTCGGGAGCCTGTTGCTGGAGGAAAGAATTGCAAACAGAATCGTTGGCATCATTACGGCGTGCACTGCGATTGTCGGTGCGATAGCTTTGTATTATCAATTGAAAAGAGACAAAAATATCAACGAGGCAAGTTTCCTTACAGGGTACAGTCAGCAGTTCTATGAGACTTATGACTGCGCTGATCTGATGAATGAGCTCGAGAAATGCCGCATTGATCCGGACTATGTTCTTGATACAGAGAAATATTATCAGAAAATTGTTGGCTATCTTGAATGGTTGGAAACACTGAGCGCATTAGTGAATTCCGGTTTGCTTTCTTTTTCGAAGATTGATGATGTATTGAGCTACAGATATTTTTTGATTGTAAACAACAAGCAGGTTCAGAACCATGAATTGATAGCAAACCGTGAATTCTATCGCGGTATATACAAAATGTATCCGAAATGGGAGGGGTATAAGCGAAAAAGAAATTATCCCATTGTGATGGAAGAGACTTCGCTAAGCAAGACGGAAGGCTTTGCAGATATTGCGTATTCAAAATAATGTTTTTTCGGTGGATACCGAGGCTCAGGCAGGAGCCTTGATGCAAACTTCCCCTTGCAATTTCGGTCGGTTTATGGCATAATAGTAGCAGTTGAGATATAAATCAATGAATATCTATAAAGGAAGGGAATCAGTTATGAAAATGACATTCCGTTGGTACGGCGAAGGCAACGATAAGATCAGCCTTTCCGATATCAAGCAGATTCCGGGCGTCGACGGCATCGTTTGGGCACTTCACCACAAAATGCCGGGCGAGATCTGGGAAGAAGAGGAGATTGCAGAGGTCAAGCGTCAGCTCGACGAATATGGCTTCAATATGGATGTTATCGAGTCCATCAATGTTCACGACGACATCAAGATCGGTCTCCCGACAAGAGATAAATATATCGAGAACTATAAGCAGTGCATCCGCAACGTCGCAAAGTTCGGCGTCAAGGTCATCTGCTATAACTTTATGCCGATCTTCGACTGGACAAGAAGCAACCTTTTCCACGAGATTGGAGACGGTTCTACTGCGCTTTTCTATGAAAAGGGCATGATCCAGGACGACTATAAGGCTATGGCTGACTATATCCTCGGCTTTACCGAGAAATATAACATGTCCTTCCCGGGCTGGGAGCCTGAGAGAATGGCAAAGCTTGATGAGCTCTTCAAGGCATACGAAGGCATTACACACGAGAAGCTTTGGGCAAACCTCAAATACTTCCTCGAAGCAATTATGCCGACCTGCCACGAGTGCGACGTCAAGATGGCTATCCATATGGACGATCCGCCATGGGATATCTTCGGCATTCCGCGTCTTCTCATCAACGAGGAGAACATTGACCGCTTCCTCAAGATGGTTGACGATCCCTATAACTGCTTGACACTTTGCTCCGGCTCTCTCGGCGCAAACCCGAACAACAACGTTGCTGATATCGTTCGCAAGCATTGCGACAGAATCGCATTTGCTCACATCAGAAACGTCAAGAACTTCCCGAATGGTGACTTCTCCGAAGCATCGCACCGCGATTGCGACGGCGATACGGGCATCCTCGAAATCCTCAAGGCATACCATGACTGCGGATTTGAAGGATATATCCGCCCCGACCACGGCAGACATCTCTGGGATGAAGGCCCCGGAACAGTCCGCCCGGGCTACGGTCTCTATGACCGCGCTCTCGGCATCATGTATATGCACGGTGTCTGGGATATGCTCGATCGCATCAAGGGCATTAAGTAAGAATAAAAAAATTCTCCGTTGGCAAATGCCAACGGAGTTTTTTGTTTGAAAATGCTTATTCCTCGACACCATAGTCGGGTTCGATCATAATGGCTTTCTTATATTTGTGATAAAATCTTGAAACAGCATCAAGCTCAGCGCCGGAGAAGCGCGAATATGCAATTTTCGCTGCAGCAGACCGTTCTTCGCGCGTAAGCCCGCCTGCGAGAAGACCTGCAAGATAGCTCATATCGGAAGCAGAAAGACGCTTGGATATAAGCTTCATCATTTCATCCTTATCGGCGCGGGTTATGCCGAATGCGAGCTTGTCACTCGCTTTTTTGACGGTTTCCTGGCGCGTTGCGGGTTTTTGCTCTGCAGGCTTTTTTGTTTCCGCGGGTTTTTGTTCTGCGGGTTTTGTTACCTGATTTGAAGCCGGCTTTTCTGCAGGCTTTTCAGGTTTCTCGCTCTGCGGTTGTTCTTCGACCTGTTCGGGCTCAGCTTCTGCGGGCGGTTCGCTTTCGATGGACTCGGGTTCCGAAGCCGGTTCGCTTTCTATAATTTGCTCAAGATCATCAAGCGTTATCTCACCGCTGTCAAGCATAGAATTTATCTGGTTTTCCATAAGCATCTGCATTGCCTTATCGCCTGCAAAGTTGAGTGCAAGTCTGAAACCGATGACTCCGATTATTATAACCGCCGCTATAACGGATAACCATATAATAAGTTTTTTCTTTGTTTTTGCTTTCATTATTTTACCTCAAAAAAGCAGGCATCCGCTAAACACGGACGCCTGCTTGAAATTTAGCGAACTTTTGTTGTATTAATCGTTTTCGTAGTTCGGAACTTTCATAACAACCGTGTAGCTGTCAGTGCCGATCTTGCCATTGAAGGATGCCTGATCGTTTGTTCCTGCATCGATTCCGCGAGAGTCGAAAAGTTCTTTTCTTCCGAGAGTCTGATATGCAGAGTTTGCAGTGTCAATCGTGAATGAGAGAGTTGCAAGGTTATAATCATTTGTGATTTCAGAAACCTTTCCTGTCTGCTCATCAATTACTGCGTTGATTCCGAGAAGCGGAGCAATTGCATTATTTGTGGAATCGATCATCTGCTTGAGAATATCGTCAAGATCAATTTCCTTGTTTGTCTCAAAAGAAACGAAACCAAAACCGTCTGCCGTGCATATGAGATCTTCGTCAGTATCGACATAGAGAGCCTTGATAACAACCGTTCTCCAATCAGCTTCGCTTGTCTTGAGCTTGCGGAAGTCAAAAGTTATCGTGTTGCCTCTGACTGTTGCATAAAGCTTTTTCTCGCCGTTTGCACCTTCATATAAGATATATGTGCCGCTCTCCTTGACGTTTGCGCCGTTCGGAGTTGTTGCAACGTTCGGAGTCTCGCGGTCAGTTGTTGTGTCTTCCTTGTCAACAACGGGAGGAACGACAACGGGCTCATCTTCAACAACGTCTTCCTTGCGGATGACGCTTACGCCTTCAGCAACAGTGACGTCGCCGCCGCGGATAACGATATTGCCGGTAACCGTTACATCGGAAAGATCGATCTTTGCATCGCCAACGCCTTCGACGATATAGAGGTCGCCGTCAATCGTTGCGCCGGAGAGATCAACGTTTGCATCGCCGAGGATGACGCTGCCGTTGATTGTCTTGCCTGCATAGTCAACATCTGCCTTTGCGAAGTAGCAAACGATGCGGTGGAGCATTGTTGCAAACTCTGCGCGGGTGATATTATCCTGCGGGCGGAGATTTCCTTTTGCATCGCCGAGAACGATTTCTCTCTCAACGAGTGCGTTTGCGGATTCAAGAGCCCAGGAAGAGATTTTTGCCTTGTCCTTGAATGTTGCGGTTGCGTTTGTCTCTGCCTCGAAGAGGAATGTTCTTGCGAGGATTGCCATTGCCTGCTCACGAGTGATGCTGTCCTTCGGCATCATCTTGTTGCCGCTGCCGTTGATAATCTTTGTTGCAACGCCTGCGCTGATAGCATCATAATACCATTCGCCGCGCTTGACATCGACATACTTCGAGATGTTTGCGCTGAGATTCTCTGCTCCGAGAACGCGGACCATAATAGTCGTCATTTCTGCGCGCGAGAGGAGGTTTGCGGGCATAATCTTTGAATTGTTGCCCTTCATAAGATCGTTTGCAACGATGCAGTTGAGAGCCTCATAGCTCCAATTGCCCTTTTCGGGAGCATCGGAGAAAACGTCGAGCGCGCCTTCTTCTGCATGGATTGACATAACTGCATCATCTGCAGGAGCAGTTGCAGTTACCGGTGCTTCGAGGTCTGCCGCACCTGCAAATGTGAGAACCATTGCAAGGCTGAGGAGAGCCGCGAGCATAATTTTTAATGTCTTTTTCATAGTGTTACACCTTCCCTGAAAAATTTATATTTGAACTTACAAATATTACATAGTTATTTTCTCTCTGCTGAGGAGAGGATACGACTTGCATTTTCCGTCATATATGGCATAAGCTTGCCGATTTTCTTTATCGCCGCGGTGAAATCCTTATATGCGAGCATTCCGTCACCGTGGCAGTCACTTCCGAGGATATGGACGGAATCCTCCGCGACGAGGTCGAGGTAATAATTCCTTCTCTTTCTCGAATCGAGCAACGCACCGGGATTGAGCTGAATGTCAACATTGAGGTTGAGCATACATTCGCGGCTCATATGGGAGTATCTGTCTATATGCGCGAAGATCGGGCGGAGCCTGCGCTCACGGATGATCTCACGCACCGTGTCGAGCACATGGCAGGGCCAGGGCTCGGGCGGAAACTCGAGGAAAATATAATTCGAATCTCCGACGCAGAGTTTCGGAAGATCCGGAAGCTCTGCGAGTCCCGGCTGAATCTGAACCTCTGATGCTTTTATGATGCGTATTCCGCTGTCATTATGCTTTTCAAGCTCTTCAAATGCTTTTTCCCGCCTCGCAAGAAAGCTTTCGATCGTATCCTCATTCAGATAGAAATGAGGAGTGGCAACGATGACCGAAACGCCTGCTTTCTTTGCGTATTTAAGCTGAGAAAGCGACATTTCGAGGCTTTCCGAGCCGTGGTCGGCCTGCGGAAGAATATGCGAGTGAAAATCGATATACATAGGAATCACCTATTCCTTTTCCACTGTGGGAAGACTGTAGCCATAGGTGTAGCCGTAGCGCGCTTTGTAGCGGCGCTTGTATTTATATTGGGTAAAGAGCGAATCGCCGGCGGAGTCATTGAGGATGAAACCGAGAATTTTTGTGTCGACTCGCTTGAGGTTTTCAATTGCCTGAGTTATAAGCTCCTGCGCCGCCGTATTCTCGCGGACGACGAAAATAACGCCGTCAAGCTTACCTGCAATAATTGCAAGGTCGGTGACGAGATGTATCGGCGGAGTATCGATGAAGATATAATCAAATTTATCCTTGACCTCTGCGAGAATCTCGTCAAACGAGTTTGACATGAGAAGCTCGGGAGGGCTCGGCGGAATTGTTCCGACCGGAAGAACAAAAAGATTGTCGTAGTGAGTTTTTTCAATCGGAAGCTCCTTCATAAAGCCACCGAGTCTGTCGGAAAGACCGGGTGTGGAGGGAACTTCGAAATACCTGTGCACCCTCGGCTTTCTCATATCCATATCGATAATGAGAACGCGGCTTCCTGCCTGAGCAAAGGAGATGCCCATATTGAGGCAGGTCGTCGTTTTTCCTTCTCCGGCAAGAGTACTCGTGAATGCGATGAGCTTTTTGTTGTCCGAAAGCATAAACATAAGGTTTGTTCTCATAGCCTTATATGCTTCGGAGATTATAAACGGTGTCTTATCCGAAAGAAGCTCACTTTTGACATATGCGTTGACCTTTTTTCTGCGAAGAAGGAGAAGCTTGAGCTTCAATAAAATATTGCTGTCCATTTACTTCGTCCTTCCTTTCTTCCTCTTGGAAGAGGATGTCTTTTCTGCCATCTTGAAGGAAGGAATAACACCGATAATCGGATAATCGAAGCTTTCGGCAAGCTGAAGTTCATTTTTGATTCGGCTGTCAAATACATCCGTGAGAAGAATAATGCCTATTGTCAGTATTGCTCCGAGCATTGCGCCGAGAACCGTGTTCTTCGGGATATTCGGGCTTGAGGGAGCGAGCGGAAGCGTCGCATAGTCGATAATTGAGACGGCACCTGCATTCATAACTCGCTTGATTTCACCGGGAGCAACTTTAAGGATCGCATCCGCAATGATCTGCGCCTCGCGCGGGTCCGTGTGAGTGACGGAAATTCGGAAAACTTCTGTCGACTGCTCGGAGTTAGCCGAGATCATTCTTTTGATTTTGGTTGCGGAATAATCAAGGCCCGATTGCTCTGCGACCTTGTCGAGAACCGTTCTGCTGTTGAGAATGACGACACATGTTTCAACAAGCTGTTTTGAAACAGCGACGTCACTTGATGTAACGACGGAGGTTTTGCGCTCTGAAACGTTTGAAACATAGAGAAGCGCAGTTGATGTATATTTAGGCGTGATGAAGAATATGTTCACGATGAGGAACAGCATCGCGCCGACAAGAGTTGCCGCAACTATCGTCCATATTTTTGAATATATGACAGTGACGGCCTTCTTGAGATCCAGCTCCATGTATTTACTTCCTTCCTGATAAGGGTTTATCTTCTTTAGTATACCATAAACATTGAAAAAATCAAGTTTTTTCAATGAATTGAGAAAATTATTTTATTTCGGGAATCACATCCGGCACCGTCTGTGTCCGGTGAGGGCTTCAGAACCGCTCATATCGTTTCAAAAACAGCATTGCGAAGCGCCTGTTCTCCGCAGTCTTCTGCAATAAGCGCTTCGAGCCTGCTTATATCCGCATCTGTTTTTTCGGTGGGATCCGCCGTGTGCATAACGAAGATTTTGTCGTTTGTTGTCCCTGCGCAGCTCTCGGAATCAAGCTTTAATTCCTCAAACATCTTTTCGCCGGGGCGAAGCCCGGTAAACCTGATCTCAATATCCTTTCCGGGCGTCAGTCCCGCAAGCTCGATCATATTGCAGGCGAGCTCATATATGCTGACCGGTTTTCCCATATCGAGGATGAATATCTCGCCTCCGTTTGCCATCATACCTGCGTTCAGAACGAGCGAAACAGCTTCGGAAACCGTCATAAAATATCGCATCGCATCGCGGTGAGTGACCGTGACGGGGCCGCCCGATTCGATCTGGCGGCGGAAACTCGGGATAACGCTTCCGTTTGAGCCGAGAACATTGCCGAAGCGGACAGCGCTCATCTCGCAACCGCCCCCGCCTGAATAGCGGCGGACGAGAAGCTCTGCAATGCGCTTTGTCGCTCCCATGATGTTGGTCGGATTGACTGCCTTGTCGGTAGAAATGAGGACAAAGCGCCCAACCTTATGCTCTATGCAGCATTCAATTGTATTTTTCGTTCCGAAAACGTTGTTTTTGACCGCCTCAAAGATGTTTTCCTCCATGAGCGGAACGTGCTTGTGAGCCGCGGCGTGGAAGACGATGTCAAAATTATGGCGCGCGAAAAGATAATCCATCCTGACCTTATCGCGGACGCTTCCGACGCGGACGCAGAAGCGATCTTCGGAAAAGTCCTCGAGAAGATCGCCGCGCAGATAGAAAAGCCCGTTTTCGTTTATATCCATCGCAACGAGATAGCTGCAGCCATATTCAAGCACCTGGCGGCATATCTCCGAGCCGATGCTTCCCGCACCGCCCGTAACGAGGACGCGCTTGCCCCTGATATATTCCGAAACGGCAGACATATCCGCCTTCACACTGTCGCGGAAAAGAAGGTCTTCATCTGCGATTGACATAAGCGGAGAATGCTCTGCGGAAGCTTTGAAAAAACGTGAAAAAAACTTCATAATATGAAGAACCTCATAACCTTATATTATTAAGCTTATTTTAACATAAGTGTATTGAAAAGTAAAGCTACATATAAAAAAAGAAAGCCGCAGATCTCTGCGGCTTTCAGCGTGTCGATAAACTTATCGACACGCTGAGAGAGTGTCCAAAAGGGTGCAAGATTATTCAAACCGAACCCGAAGTAGTACGTTGGTACGTCGAGAGGTGAGGTTTGAACAAAATAAGCGGAGAACGCTTTGAAATTTGATGTTTCAAGGCGTTTTATATACAATGCTCCGTTTTTTTGTAAATTGGTTTTGTGAAAATTTGAGACAGAACGACACATAGATCGTTCCCTATATATAAATTCTCCGCTTGTGTTCTTGTGCCTTTTTCGA
>JAZSHZ010000310.1:0-4905 GCA_045533555.1 Eubacteriales bacterium | reverse complement strand
CTTTGATATGAGGTAATCCATCGCATCCTTTTCAAAATACGGTGATGCGGAGAGATATCTCTCATCACGCCAGTATTTTCCCCAATCGCAGGAAATTATGATTGACACACCGTCTTCAATTCCTGCACTCTCAAGCATTTCGCGTGTTACGGGTTGGCGCTCCCCTGCTGCCGAGAATCCCGAAAGTTTTATTATCTGCACCGGAATATCAACGAGTTTTTCAAGCGGAACAGCAATGAGCGGATATGACTTATCTCCGAGAAGATGAGCCGGAGTTTCAAGATATGTCCCGCTCTGGGAATGGAGCCCGTCAAAAATGTCGCAATACACCTTGGTTTCGACCCAATCCACTTCGGGAAGCGGGCGCATATTGAGCTTTGGAAACGGAAACTCATAATTCCACATTCCATTATAGAGAATACCTGTTACATCTGTTATCTTTGCCATAGTCTTTACACTTCTTTGAATATTCTCTTTGTCTCCTCAAGCGCGCCCGAAAGATCACCGTCTACCGAGCAGACAGAGAACCAGCCTTCATAGCAACGTGAAAGAAGAGTTGAAACACATTCGCGCACCTCGGCGTTTCCGTGCTCGGGAAGGCAAGCCGAATCTGCTCCGATCACACCGTCGTTTATGCGAAGAATTCTCACATCGTCCTTGAACTTATTCTTATAGAGCGCAGCAAAATATGCTCCGCGGCCTTCCTTGACATATTCAAGCGGATTATAGATGATGCCCGTGTTTTCATTGCGAAGCGATGCATATTCTGTAAAGTCAAATCCCTTGTATGTCTCAAAGAGAAGTCTTATATTGCAGGTGCGGGCAAGCTTCTTCACATAATCCCATCCGCTTGCAGGTGCGCCTCTGAATGAGATATTCTCAACATTGAGAGCGCGGGCGTTGACGAAAAGCTCTTCGCAAGCCTTGTCGCTCATTCCTGCTTCGGCAGTATAGAGGACGATATATTCAAAGCCGTCTATAAGGCTCTCGCGCGCCGCAACGAGCTCTGCACCCGACATTGCCTCAATGCCTTTTCCGAAATATGTGTTGTCTGTCTCGATATTTCTGATCCCGAGAGTATCGCCGTTTGCGGCTTTATATGTCGATATCTTATGCATTACTTCGCACCTCCCTGCTTTGCGCGAGCATTCGTGCAATATGCGCAATTTTCATTTCTGCACATAAAATACATCATATCGCGAGCTATAAACTCGCGGCCGAGTCTAAACATCTCTTTTGCATCAATGACCTTGAAGATTGCATTTCCGATCGGCGCTTCACGGAGTGCATCAATCTTGCGGAGCTCCTGCGTGAAATGCAGAAAATCGCGGTGTCCCGGAGGGAACTTTTCAAGAATGATCGGCTCTTCGGGGTCGCCATCCATATAGGTCGGACGGAGCGCAGGTCTCGTCTCGAGATATGAGCAGTCCTCAAGATCTTCGAGAGAATGGAGAGTCGTGTTTCTGTTCATATCGACACCGAGAAGCGCAACCTTTCCGCCGAGGTCGCGAAGCTTTGTATACGGAGAGCCCTCACCGCATACTGTCGCGCATTTTTCGTGGTCAGCGCAGAGCTCTTCCGCTCTGCCTCCAATTGCTGCGATTGAGTGGGTCGGGTTGAGGCTTCGCGCCGCACCCGGGCGCTTACGAAGCGTTTCCGCAATGATTCCGACATTTGTCGGAGTTGTTTCCTTGTCATAGCGCGGGCCCTTCGGATAATAATGTGTCAGCGTTGATACGGCGAGCGCGCCGCTTTGACCTATGACATCCATAAGCCCGTCGATAATTGCATCAGCGCCGCCCTCGACATCTCCTACAGACGAAAGCGCACTGTGCATAAGAACGATGTCGCCTTCGCGCAGACCTGCGAGATATGCTCCGAACGCGACATCCTCGCGCGTTACTTTTCTCATATTGAATCCTCCCTTTTAAGGAATTATTTTACTGATTAAAATTATATAATACCCCGCCGCGTTTTTCAAGTGTGAAGTTTAGATTTATTCGCGGAGGGACATTATGATTTTGCATCTAACTTCATTTCAATTATTTCTCTGCAAAGTCTTTTTGCTTTTTCCGTGTCGTTTTTCATCACTTCAACAGGGACAGTCATCGCAAAACGCGGTAAAGAAAAAGTTGGATTCTGATTCAAAGCATCGATTACAAAAAATGTGTCTGCAAGAAGACCGAGTTCTTCCAAAATTTCTTCTAATTCCATTATCTTTTTCATACCATCTCACCTTTCGTTTTATATAACATTGCTCTCGCCGCTTTTATTGTAGACCGTTTACGGTTAATTGTCAACCTATGGTTATTGGTATTATAATTAAAATGCAAATATCCAAAAGAAAGGAAATGTGAAATGATTGTATTTAATAGGCTGTGGTCAACACTTCGCGAAAAAGGGATTTCGCAATACAAACTTATAAACGAATACAAAATTAGTCCGGGGCAGTTGGACAGACTTCGAAAAAACGGAAATGTCAATACCGCTACCCTTGATGCATTGTGTAAAATCTTAAACTGTAAACTTGAAGACATTGCCGAGCATATAGATTCTGAATAATGTATATTTAAGATGCAAGTTCCGATATTTCGGAATGCATAAATGCATTCCCTACAATTTCACCTCATCCGAGTTGCTTCGCAACCCACCTTCCCCTCAAGGAGAAGGCAGAATCTCTCACCGCTTGGTAGTTTTCAAAAAAGTTTTCATTAACGCCTCCAGACCGTAATCACACCCTTGACAGAGTGCATAATCATGTTATATTATAAACTTACGGAGGTGGTTAAATAATGGCAAAAAAGTTTTTTTCATTTTTAAGATATCCGATTATCTCATTTTTTCTTGCCATTGCAATAGCTTCTGTTTTCATTTTCTCTCTTTTCCTCGAGTTTGATTGCCCGCTGCTCATCAGCCACTGCCTCAGCGCACCTTGTTTTTTCATTCTTCCGATTGCGGCATTTTTCACACCTATCATGTTAAAGCTTAACAAAGATACGAGCTTCAGATATTTTCTCTGTTCCTCACTCATTTCTCTTCTCATTTATATCTTGATTCTTCTCACTGCCCGATTTTCCTGCTATGTCTATCTCGGTCAGTTCACTCCCGAGAAATGGGAAAAGCATTATTCATATCGCAAATTTATGTTTGAGGATCTGCAGAAGGATTATCAACTTCAAGGAATGACGAAGGATGAATTACAAGAGTTGCTCGGTGAACCCCGATCCGCAGATGAAGACGAGCTCGTTTATTATTACTCCTACGGTTTCCTTGATGAATATAACATCTATTTTAAACTTGAAGATGGGAAAGTTACGGATTGGGATTGGGATTGTGACGACCCGAATCCCCCGCCATTTTTCGGGAGGTGGTAAGGTATGTCAAAAAAAGCTGTTTCTGTTATTAAACACTCACTTGTTGCAGTTTTACTTGCGATTGCGATATTTGCAGTTTTCATTTTCTTCACCATCCTTGATTTTGATACTTCACTGATTTATACGCTCTGCGGTGATGTATTCGCAAATTTTTATTATTACATTCTTCCTCTTGCAGCATTTCTTGTGCCAATAACAATAAAGCACATCAAAAAGATAAATTTTATGCAATTTTTCTATTGCGCACTTTTTTCTCTTCTCACTTATATCCTGATTATTCTGACAGTCAGACTTTCATGCTATGGCTATCTTGGTCAGTTTAGTCCCGAGAAATGGGAAAAGTATTACTCGCATCGCAATTTTATGTTTGAAGACCTCCGGAAAGATTATGACCTTCATGGAATGACAAGGGATGAATTGGAGAAACTTCTCGGCAAACCACTTTCTTCAAACGAAAATGAGCTTGTCTATTATTACAGCTATAGTTTTTTGGATGAAACTAATATCTATTTTGTATTTGAGAATGAAAAAGTTTCATATTGGCATTTTGATTTGGGCGACCCGAATCCCCCGCCATTTTTCGGGAGGTGGTAAGGTATGGACCATGAACTTATATCCAGATTTGCAATGAATGCTATTTTTATTTCTATTCACTATAACTTTGATATTTTTATATTTTCTGCCTTATATTGCGATAAGGAGCATAAGCCCTTTTCTCTTACCTGGCGTTATTTTATTTTATATTCCGTGTTGTTTGCCAGCTTTACCTTTTTTGACCCATTCATTTTCGGTTTCATTTCTCTTAAAGCATATAAAATTATAGAAATCTCCGCACTTGCAGCTCTTTGTATATTGGCTTCAATACGTTTTATTCGCAATATCCGGCAAAAAGAATGCGGCAGGCACAGACGGATAGAAACAATTATTTTTTTCGTTCTTTTGACAACTGCCACTCTTGCCGACCCTCGCTCTATCATTACGGATATGATATGGGTTTCAGAAAGTATACATTTCCCATTTTTTATCACACTTGTAAGCTATCTCGCAAGCGCGTTTCTCTTTGCGCTTTTGGGTTTTCTTCTCGGAAAGCATCTTTCGAAAAAGCTTAATTTTGCTTGTGATGTTGCAATTTCCTTACTTTGCATTGCTAAAATTATATGGTTAATAGCGGATTTATCTCAAATTACAGGTCATTTAGGGTAACGATAGTCCTCCTCGGCATCTTCGGCGATTGACAAGCATATATTTTTATGGTATTATATTTCGGTATTCTACCACCGCACCGGGCTCGTTTTTCCGTGCCCGGTTGTTTTTTGCTCAAAGCATCAGGAGGTTTAAAACAATGAATCTTGGATTTGCTTTCTTTTTTAACAGCATTCTTCTCGGTGTCGGTCTTGCTATGGATGCTTTTTCCGTCTCGCTTGCAAACGGACTTAATGAGCCGTGTATGAAAAAAAGAAAAATGTTTGGTGTCGCTGGAGTCTTTGCGCTCTTCCAGGCGCTTATGCCTATGCTCGGTTGGGTTTGCGTA
>JAZSHZ010000283.1:0-2047 GCA_045533555.1 Eubacteriales bacterium | reverse complement strand
GCCCACATTCCATACGTTCCATCAAACGTTACATTTTGGGGAATCATATAATTAGCAGAGCCTACCTTGTTGCAATACGGAGTAGCATTTCTGAACTCGTCAACCTGAGTAAAATGATACACAAGCTGATACGGGTTTTCGCTCTCTGTGCTTGCTGAAATTGCAGGCATAAGCGAGAAAAGCATTGATACCGCAAGAATTAATGATAATATTCTTTTCATTTTAACATATACCTCCGAGCGTTATTATATCAAAACAGAGCGGGCGAAATGCCCGCCCTTGGCGTTTGATTTACTCTCCAATTGCTATTTGGGTCTCTCCATCAGTGACAAGTGTATAACCGCTATCATCCTTTACAATTGCGTATCCCTTGTAAATTCCGTTTTTGTCAGCTGTTATGGTAAACTGATTTCCGGGAGATGTCATCGCAATTCTGTTGTCATTGAACATAATGCCTTTTTCAACAACATTGCTTCCGAATCCTATAAACTCTGCCATAATACTGTTGTCGCCAAAAATATCAATTATTATTTTTGCAGGCTTTACAACAGATATAGCCTCGTTACCATAAACCGCCGTCACCGTACAATCCTTATATGCATGGAAAGTATAGCTTTTATCAACGCTTACGATTTCAATTTCTCCGTTAACATCCTTTTGCCACCAAAGGAAGTTTCCGTTTGTTTCATCTGCTGTACATGTAACAGACTCACCATAAGGAACAATCGCAGTTCCGTTTCCGTTCTTGACGGTTACTGTAACATCCACCGGCTGTGCCTTATCATACTTTGCTACATAAATTTCTGTTTTTCCGTATCTGTTCCAGTCACTTGCCTTACCATAACCCGCCATTGAGGGAAGCTCAGGTGCTGTCCCTGTTGCTATACGCTGTCCATTCGCATTGTAGTATTCAGGTGTTTCCGTTACGTCACTTTCGTACACTGCAATAAGATAATTCTTGCCATTTTCTTCAGGCATATATTTTGAAAGTTCATTTGAGAAAGAAACTATCTTTTTGTTTTTGCTCATGCCTTTTGCCCAATAGAGAAACTTTGCGCCGTCCTTTGTTTCAGGTGCTGTGAGTGTAAATGTGCCATCGGAATTCTTCCGAGCTTCAATTGTGCTGTCTGTCGTAAGTCCCGTTACCGTTGACTCCACATAGCCTGTTGCAGGCGTTTCTGTCGCATCAAATGCAGCCTCTGCCTTTTCCTGTGCAGAATCATTTGCGACACTTGAAAGCGTTACCATAGCAGGATACATCCATGCAGTCGTTCCCGTTCCGTTATCTCCAAGTGAAGCGGCATGGAAAACAAAAACATATTCTCCTGCAGTTATTTCTCGTCCGCTTGTTACCTTGGTAGTACTGTCCTGTGTGTTTGTTTCCGCAAAACCGCGAATTGCTTCTTTGTTGAGTTTGTTATCATCAACAAGCAACCCCGGTATATCTGTCTTCTCCGTGTCTCCGGGTAAAAGATAAAGGTCAAAATATCCGCCATTTGCGGCATGAAGATATTGTGTCAGGGAAACATCATATATCCCGTTACGAGGTACTTTCATCTTGATTGCAAAGTATTCTCCAACATCGGATTTTATTTCAATATATTTCTTTAAATATCCGTATGCTGTTCCGGCGGTTTTTGCAAAGTAAATCCATGTATCTTCAGATGTAGCGTAATCCGTTACTGCATTTGCGGCATAGCCCGTAGTGTTCGTATGATTCTCAATTCCAAGATTGAGGTTATACTCATAGCATACTTCACCATCTTCATCGTCCTCATTTTCATCTCCGCCGGGCTCATCGGTGCTTCCGGAGTTTCCGATAACAGATATTTCAACTTGTTTTGTAATTGTTTTTCCTCCGTTTTCAACAGAGAAAGATATAACGTCATCACCGTTTTTTACCGCCGTGATGGATTTTGCAGAAGTATCAATACTTACGCAACCGTTTTTGCTTGTTACTGTTACGTTTGCCGAAGCTTCGTCAAAAGCCGAGTAATCGTTCATCCATCCGGAGAATTCATAACTTGTGCTCTCGTTTATTTCAAAG
>JAZSHZ010000110.1:0-4036 GCA_045533555.1 Eubacteriales bacterium | reverse complement strand
AGCTTTTACTCGTCTGTGTCCTGAAAGAATCTCATATCCGCCTTCGGGGTGTGGTCTTGCTATAATTGGCGACAGCACTCCGTTTTGAGCTATACTTTCGCAAAGCTCGTCCATACTGCTATCAAGCAGTACCTTAAATGGTTGTTCTGCATAGGGTTTCAATTCCTTAATATCCATAGGAACAATTTCTTCGGTCTTTCTGCCTTTATCATCCTTGAATAAATCTTCGTAGCTTTTTAATCCAATGTTGTTTACACTCATTATATCGCACCTCTTTTCATATCTTCTTTAACCCACTCTTCATAAAACGAATCTATCATTATGGGAGCATTGTATATTGCTGAAATATAGAAATTTCTGAAATTATGTATCTCATAGACATTTTTTTGAACAAAATCATCAAGGTACCTTATATGCATATCGTTTATGGAGAGATACCTTTTACGCACTTGTTCTATTGGGGTGTTTGTTTGGTTAACCCTTATTGTCTTACTGTCAGAGCAAATAACATCAAGCATAAGTTCTGTTATGTTATCCAACCATTCTCCCTTGAAATCAAGTTTCAAAATATCGTACTCAATATTTTCTTTGATAATTTCCTCATAATCTTCTCGACTTTTTGGTGGAGGGATGGTGTAAGTATCATTAAAGTAATTATTATTTATATTAGTATTATTAGGGTTAAAATCTTTAACTTCTTGAAGTTCGTTTTCTTTACCTTCAGAAGTAAAGCCTTTTGACTCCTTGTGGTTAACATTCTTTACCACTTTTTCATTATCCACAACCTTTTTAACATAGATATAATCTGTGAGACCACGACCACGCTTTTTGCGTTCTATAAGCCCTACATCTTCAAGTTCTCCCATGTGCTTAATTGCGGTCGGCTTGCTGCAATACATCAAATCCATAATCTCCTGAATGGAGAAAATGATGTATGCACGATTTTCTTCATCAAACCAACTGTTCATTATAGAAAGACCAACTCGATCAAATAAAAGTCCATAAAGCATCTTAGCTCCGTAGGACACATCTTTAAATTGTGGTGATGTAATAATTTTCTTTGGTATGCGATAGAATGTAAAATCGTCCGCTTCGTTTCCGTAAAAATATTCAAATTGTAATAACATTTTTTTGTACCTCCTATGTTTGAGTTTTTGCATAGAAAAAAGGCAGTTGTTTCGCTTAACAACTACCTTTTTGAACTTGCAAATATTAAGTTTTTTTAAGAATAAATAGTTACCATTTTTTTCTATACTCAAACATTTTGGTACGGTGGAGCGGATGGAGAATTGAATGCGGCAATGCGATATTTGAATCAAAGATATTCAATGCCTCTTGATGTCGCTAAGGGTGCGCTTACCGATATAGGTACAGAAGAGCTTGCTCATATGGAAATGATTTGCGCGATTATTTATCAGCTGACCAAGAATCTTACACCTTCACAAATCAAAGCTTCGGGCTTTGATGTATACTTTGTCGATCATACAACAGGGGTTTATCCGCAGGCCGCTGCAGGATTCCCACAAAATGCGGCAAATTTTCAGGTAAAAGGAGATCCCATAACGGATTTAATGGAAAACCTGGCAGCAGAACAGAAAGCTAGAACGACATATGATAATATTCTTCGGCTTGTCGATGACCCTGATGTCAAAGATCCTATAAAATTTCTAAGAGAAAGAGAAATAGTTCATTTTCAGCGCTTCGGTGAAACGCTTCGACACGTTACAGATAAGCTTAATTCAAAAAATTATTATGCCTTTAATCCAAGTTTCGATAGTTCAAAAGCAAAAAAATGTTAAGAAAAACTCCCGACAGAAAATCTGTCGGGAGTTTTTTAGTCTTTATTCCTCTACCATATATGCCTTACGTTCTTCGATAATCTTCTGCTGAACATTGAAAGGAGCATCTTCATATCTTTCAAAGTTAAACTCAAATGAGCCTCTGCCCTGAGTCATTGAACGAAGGTCAATGGTATATGTGTTCATCTCAGCCATCGGAACTTCAGCTTCAACAACAGAAAGCCCGCCTTCTGCCGGATTCATTCCGAGAACTCTGCCACGGCGCTTATTAAGATCACCGATAACATCGCCCATATAACTATCCGGAATATAAACCTTAAGACTTCCGATCGGTTCAAGAAGAACCGGATCAGCCTGCGGGAGACCTGCCTTATAAGCAAGGTTTGCAGCAACCTTGAATGCCATTTCCGAAGAGTCAACATCGTGATACGATCCATCAACAAGTGTTGCCTTGAGGTAAACAACCGGGAATCCGGCAAGAACACCCTTTGTTATAGACTCACGAAGACCCTTTTCAACTGCAGGGAAGAAATTCTTCGGAACTGCGCCACCAACGATCTTCTCTTCGAATACAAGATCCTCAACATCTCCGGGCTGGAATTCAATCCAAACGTCACCGAACTGACCATGACCGCCGGACTGCTTCTTATGTCTTCCCTGAACCTTAACGTTCTTGCGAATCTTTTCGCGATAAGGAACTCTCGGCTCTGCAAGATCAACATCAACATTAAAACGAGCTTTAAGCTTTGAGCAAAGAACATCGATATGGATATCGCCATATCCTGTTACAACAAATTGACGTGTCTCTGCATTATTGACCGTTTTGAAGGTGACATCTTCTTCAGCAAGACGAGCGAGACCGGATGCAATCTTTTCTTCCCCACCCTTTGCTTTCGGATTGACAGCAAGCGAATATGTTGGTGTCGGGAAATTGATACCGTGAAGATGAATTTTCTTATTCTGAGCACAAAGTGTATCGCCTGTTCTTGTTATAGCGAGCTTTGCAACAGCACCGATATCACCAGTTGTAATTTCATTCGTATCAACGCGCTTTTTGCCGATAACGTGATAAAGGTGACCGATTTTTTCAACTTCTCCGGTTCTCGGGTTAAGAAGCGACATATCGCTTGTGATTTTTCCGGAAAGAACCTTGAAATATGAGAATTTTCCATACTGATCCGAAACGGTCTTGAAGACAACCGCGAGCGGGCTATCATCATCGCCGACGGTAATTTCAACAAGCTCATTATCTTCATTAACAGCCATATCCTTCGGAGCATCAATCGGGCACGGAGAATATCCGATAAGACCACGAAGAAGAGCAAGCGAACCGATTCCTGTGAATGCAGAACCCGTAAATACCGGAGCAAGTGTTCCATCCATAACACCGCGCTTTACGCCATCCATATATTCTTCGATGGTAAACTCTTCACCGGCAAAATATTTTTCCATATATTCTTCGCAGGTTTCAGCAACGCTTTCCGCAATCTGGCCTCTTGCCATCAATGCTCTTTCCATGCACTGCGGCGGTATCGGCATTTCAATAGCAGCGCCATCCTTAAGTTCATATGCCTTCATCGGAATAAGGTCAATAATACCGATAATCTTCTCATCAACAATAGCAGGAATAACCATCGGGCAAACAGAGACACCGAACTTTTCACGAAGCTGTTCATAGACAGGATAATAACGCGCATTCTCTTCATCAATCTTGGAGATATAAATCATACGCGGCATTTTCTTTTCATTTACGCGCTTCCAAGCAAGCTCTGTTCCTACCTGAACACCGGTTTTTGCTGTACATACAATAATAGCGGCATCAGCAACGCGCATAGCCTGATATACTTCACCGACAAAATCAAAATATCCGGGAGTATCGATAAAATTAAATTTATGATCATAAAACTCTATCGGAATAACGGACGATGAAATACTGAACTTTCTCTTGATTTCTTCGGGATCGAAGTCAGATACAGTGTTCCCGTCTGCAATTTTTCCGAGACGGTCTGTATTCTTCGTCATATACAATAAGCTCTCGATAAGCGACGTCTTTCCGTCGCCACCGTGGCCTAACAGACATATGTTTCTAATCTTATTTGCAGGGTAAACATTCATGTGCTTCTACTCTCCTTTTATACCTTTAATCAACATCTGCTTTTTTTAAGCAAATATTAATTTTTATTAATTATATAACATAATGAAAAAAATTACAAGTACAAATTTGTGCAATTTGCAAT
>JAZSHZ010000264.1:0-2965 GCA_045533555.1 Eubacteriales bacterium | reverse complement strand
CACTATTACAGATTACTTATTACTTCAAATCGACAAATTCGATTTTAGGGAGTAGTGAAGAGTGAAAAAGTAAAAAGTAAAATCGACAAGACCTTGTCAAATCTTGTCGATTTTGGTGCGGATAAGAGGACTTGAACCTCCACCGAGTTGCCCCGACCAGAACCTGAATCTGGCGCGTCTGCCGATTCCGCCATATCCGCATATTCTCAACTTTAATAATATAACATTTTTAGCGTTCGTTGTCAACATTTTGTTTTTTTGATTTCATAATGGTTGCACATTTTATTTTGCTATGATAAAATTATTGTATTAATTTGCGGAGGTGAAACTTTTGTCTCGTTTATTTTCATATTTGAGCGGTTATTGGCACAGAATTTCGCTGACTCTTCTGATCAAATCCGTCGGTACATTTATGGACCTTCTTATTCCGTGGGCATTATCACATATTATCGATAATGTTATACCTCAAAACGATATATCAAAAGTATATATGTGGGGAGTGATCATGCTCATTTTTTGTATTGTTGCCCTATTGGGAAACATATGTGCAAACAGAATGGCAGCTGCTGTTTCCCGCGATTGTACAAGAACAATCAGGCACAGACTTTTCAAAAAAGTCTCATATCTTTCAAGTTCCGATGTTGACAGACTTACAATACCGTCGCTCATTTCGCGCATGACAAGTGACACATATACAGTTCATCACGCACTCGGAATGATGCAGCGCATGGGTGTTCGTGCACCAATTTTACTTATTGGTGGATTAATCATTACAATGATATCCGATCCGATTCTAACATCGTCTATGCTTGTCGTTGTCCCGCTTGTTTCCGTTATTACAATTTTTGTTTCAATAAAAGGAACTAAATTGTTCAAGATTGTTCAGACCAAGGTTGATGATCTTGTACGAACAGTTCGTGAAAATGCTTCGGGAATCCGAGTTATTAAAGCTCTCTCAAAAAGCGACTACGAGAAAAAACGCTTTAATGAAGTAAACGAAGAACTAACAAAAAAAGAAATGCATGCGCAAACCGTTATGGCATTTTCTCACCCCGCTATGAATATTCTTCTCAATCTCGGTCTTTGCGCCGTTATTGCAATCGGAGCATTTCGAGTAAATTCAGGTAAAACCGAGATAGGTAATATCATTGCTTTCATGTCTTATTTTACCATTATCCTCACATCAATTATGGCAATTACCCGCATTTTTATGGTATTATCAAAAGCTGCGGCATCAGCCACTAGAATCGACGAGGTTCTTGAATGCCCTGACGAGCTTTCAATAGGTTGTGAAATTAGTGAACAGGAAAACGCTCCTGCAGTTGAATTCAAAAATGTTTCTTTCTCATATAATGATTCCGGATTTAACCTTTCCAATATAAATTTTAGTATCAACAAAGGAGAAACTCTGGGCATTCTCGGCCCGACAGGTTCAGGAAAAACAACACTTATCGCTCTTCTCCTCCGTTTTTACAATACAAGCGAAGGCGAAATACTTATAAACGGTGTTAATATCAATAACTTCACACTGCGCGATTTGCGAAGGAAATTCGGTACAGTTCTTCAAAACGATACACTTTTCCACGACTCAATAAAAGAAAACATTATTTTCGGTCGCAATTTAACAGAAGAAGAACTTTTAACCGCAATAAATGCAGCTCAAGCCGATGCTTTCATAATCGAAGCAGGTGGGCTCGACGCGGAAGTTGCAATAAAAGGAGCGAATTTCAGCGGAGGTCAGAAACAACGAATGTTAATTGCTCGAGCTCTCGCCGGAAAATCTCAAATCCTTATTTTCGATGATTCCTTCTCCGCACTCGATTATAAAACCGACTCTCTTTTAAGAGAAAAGCTTGATTCCGAATTTTCCGATACGACAAAAATCATTGTTACTCAACGTGTCAGTTCTGTTCTTTCCGCCGAGCATATCCTTGTCCTCGAAGAAGGAAAATGTATCGGCTATGGCACCCACGCAGAACTTATAGAATCTTGCGCGATGTATCGCGAAACCGCAGAACTTCAATTAGGAGGTGAGCTTCTTGAACAAGAATAATAGCGCAAATAAAAGAAGCACATTACTTCGCCTCCTTAAATACATATCCCCTTTTTCACCTTATCTTATTTTAGGTATCTTCCTCACATTCATTTCGAATGCACTTGCTCTTGTCGGGCCATATTTATCCGGACTTGCAATTGAATGTATCGAACCCGGAGTTGGTAATGTTCGCTTTAAAAACCTTCCTCTCTATATCCTTTCAATGGCAATTTTCTATGTTATTTCCGGATTACTGTCATATTTATTAACCAAACTTATGATCAATACAAGCCGAAAAATAACATTTAAAATGCGAAAGGATATTTTCGATAAGCTGCAAACACTTCCTGTCGGTTATTTTGACACACATCCCATTGGAGATATTCTCAGCCGTATTTCATATGATACGGATACAATTAACACTTCCCTTTCCACTGACATTGTCCATGTTTTTGCAGGAATTATAACTGTTGTAGGCTCACTTGGAATGATGATATTCATCTCCCCGCGCCTGACGCTTATTTTTGCCGTTACCGTTCCGCTGACGATTATACTCACAAAATATATAACAAGTAAAACGAGACCCCTATTCCGAGCCAGATCAAAAAAACTTGGAGAATTAAATGGCTTTGTCGAAGAAATGTCCGGCGGTCAGAAAACAATACGCGCATATAACCGCGAGGAAACAATTATTGATCGGTTCGACATTAAAAACGAAGAAACAGTTTCCGCATATTTCCGCGCTGAATATTACGGAGGTATTGTTGGTCCAACAGTAAATTTTGTAAATAACCTGTCTCTTTCGCTTGTCAGCATTTTCGGCGCCGTTCTTTATATAAGAAACCTTATAACAATTGCTAAGATTTCTTCTTTCGTTTTATATTCAAGAAAATTCTCCGGTCCAATAAATGAAATTGCGAATATAATCAG
>JAZSHZ010000260.1:0-2496 GCA_045533555.1 Eubacteriales bacterium | reverse complement strand
TTCTTGTTCCAGACTGTTGCATCAAGAACTACCTGAAGCATTGCAATGCCGGGATAATCAGAAACAGTAAGCGCATTGTTTCTTATCTGATTGCTTGCAGGTCCTGCCGCAGATGTTTCTGCCGCAACGGAGGTAAAGTTTACTCCGCTTATCGCTGCAGGTCTTATTGTCGCTTTATCATGGTTTATCGCAACACTCGGCTCACCGCCATCGCGGTAAGCAAAGTTTACGACTATGCTCTCTCTGTCCGCTCCGCTTGCAACGAGCGTTACAGGCATAAGCGATATTATCATCGCAAGAGCAAGAGCAAGAGCCAATATTTTTTTCTTCATATTCCGTACACTCTCCTTCTTAGTTCAGATCTGCATAAACGACATTGACGGATGATCCGTCCGTATAGACGAGATATCCTCGGACAACGCTCTGATCATATGATCCGCTGTCATTCTTCATTGCCGTAAACTGACCGTGGTTTGCATTTTCGGATTTGTTTGAAGATTTTGCTTTATAATAGCAACCTTCAACAGTTTTATGTGTATCGTCTCCGAAGATAATTCCCGCCTCAAGCTTTGTGAAACCTTCGGGAATATCATACTCGATCATATAAATATCTTCTGCCGAATGCTTATCGATAACAATCACGGGAACTTTTTCAACATCACTTGTCTCTGCGGTTATTGATGCCGCATCAAAAATATAATGTTTGTATGCCGTTCCGTATGCAACTGTCTTTCCATTGCGCTTCCACGCTTTTGCGCTTGCATCACTGAAGCTTACTTCTTTATCGTAAACAACATCATAGGTATCGCTACCGAAAGTAACCTTACCCGAATATGTCTTACCGTCTTTCTCATACTGCGCAACTACGCGGGTAACAGCATTTGCGATGCCGCTTCCGTCAAATTCCGTCTTTCCGTCACACGTCCACATATCAAACACATAACCTGCAAGAGATACTGTCGGAATATCGGAAATTGAATCACCTGTGGTCGTTCTTTCCGCAACATAGGCACCGTTACCATTGAAGAACTGAACGGATTTTGATTCGCCAGCTGAAACTGCCACCTTATCAAACACCGCAATTGCGGATGTATTGACATAAGGCTTGAAGCTATAGGTTGCATCCTCACTTATGAATTTTCCGGATGCATCCTTCCAGTGGCTGAAGACATAGCCTTCATCAGCAGTTGCCTTCGCCGTAATCTTCGTTCCCGGTACAACACTCGCGATCGCACTTGAAGTGGTTTTTTCAACCGTGCCGCCGGCAAGTGCATCTATATAGACACTTACATTTCCCGAGAGCTCTTCACCCGGGATATTTGCAGGAACCGTTACCTTATAAGTTTTATTAAACGTTTTTCCATCAACAACCGCAGTTACTTTGATATCCGCTTTACCGGAAGACTTCGCGGAAAGCGAGAAATTGACGCTTTCCGGATCACCCGTTGCTCCAAGAACGGATTTATCCATAACATCGACGCAGCTTACATTTGAAACCTCAACAACTGCGGGGTTTGAAGATTCAACCTTCACGGTATTTTTCTGATCAACCGTACCGGTATCTGTCCGATATCCAAAAGCCCGGAAAGCTCCGTCGCTCATTTTCACCTTTGCCGTGAGATCTGCACTTGCTCCAAGTTCCATTCTTTCCGGAATTGCGCTCTCGATTGCGGAGATCTCTGCATTTTCCGTCGGAATGAAATTGAATGTATACGGCACAAAAGAAGCATATCCGCTGTTTTCATTCTTATTTCGCGGCAAGAATGAGATCTCTGCCTCTCCCACAGGGAGATATATTGCATTGAATTTCTTACTCTCACCTATGCTATAGCCTGACTGCGCCGTATAGAAATTATAGTCTCCGACATATGCATCATTGATATAGATTGCAACATAAGATGAGTCTTTTATCATGAGTCCCGTAAGTTCGGGGTAATAGTAGCCTGTCTGCGGAATCTTCACCTTCAATGTGAGCTTCTGATTTGTATACTGTGGGAAAGTATGTCTTACGCACAACTGAAGGAAAAATTTCTGATTGTCCATTGTTATCGCAGTATATCTGTTTCTGTATGCATTTGATTTTTCAGGAACGCCTTCAAATCCATGCGGTATCCATGTTGAAAAATCTGAGGAAGTATCGCTGTACCATACAGTATCCCATGTCAATTCCGTGGATATTGTCTTGCGCTCTGCAGGTGCAGGTGCATCGCAGGGGGCGAATGTTATGTCTTCGAGAAGGATTCTTGCCTCTGACGCATTCGCTGTCTTATCCGTTGCCGAGGTATATGCCTGCTCTTTGAGAACAAATGCGAGTCTGAACTTGCCGTTTGCATCGGGTGAGATATGGACTTTGCCGAGATTTACGACAAGGTGTGAACCCTTTGCGACATCTTTCTCGCTTCGGCAATTATATTCACCGACATAAGCGCGGTCTACCCAGACATCCCAGACACCACCGAGGAAATGGTCGGTTCCGCGGATCGTGAGATCATACCA
>JAZSHZ010000145.1:0-11978 GCA_045533555.1 Eubacteriales bacterium | reverse complement strand
CAAATTTCAAGGCGTTTTCCGCTTGTTTTGTTCAAACCTCACCTCTCGACGTACCAACGTACTACTTCGGGTTCGGTTTGAATAATCTTGCACCCTTTTGGACAATCGCTCAGCGTGTCGATAAGTTTATCGACACGCTGAGACGGGCGAGAAATCGCCCGTCTTTTTGTGTGCTTGCAAATGTACAAATGCGGGAGTATAATGAAGGTGGATGAGATCAAAGTGATAACTGATCGTTATATTAAAAATTAAATCAACGGAGAGTTTTATGAAAAAGCGGATTTTGCCTTTGCTTCTTATATTCTTTATATTATCCTCCTGCGCGGCGGAGGTCTCATCGCGCAGTGTTTTCGTTATGGATTCCGTTGCCGAAATACGGATTTACGGTAAAAACGGCGAGGTGACAGATGCCGTCTGCGATATGCTCTATGAGCTTGACGGTGTCTTCTCTCCGTATGAAGGCGAGCTTGCCGCGATAAACGAAAACGGCGGGGGAAAAATGTCTCCGCAGCTTGCGGCACTCTATGAGGAGTCGCTCGGGTATTTCGTAAAAACGGGCGGTGCATTCTCGCCGCATCTCGGCCCGGTGGTTGAGCTTTGGGGAGTGGGAAGTCGCAACCATGTTCCGACGGAGAACGAAATCAAGGCGGCTGTCAGCTCGTCGGATGCGGGAAATTTCACCCGCAACGGAGATAACCTTGAACTCACAAGCGGTGCACGACTCAATTTCGGCGCAATTGCAAAGGGCTATGCCGCGGATGTCATCCGCGAAATTCTCGTTTCCGAGGATGTCGGAAGCGCGCTCATTTCGCTCGGCGGAAACGTCCTTGTCCACGGCAAAAAGCCTGACGGAAGCCTTTGGAATGTTGCGATACGCGACCCGAAGGGGAGTGCAAACGATTGGCTCGGAAGCATTGCGCTGTCCGATAAATTCGTCATATCCTCGGGTGATTATGAGCGCTTCTTTGAAAAGGACGGAAAAAGATATCATCATATAATGGACCCGAGGTCGGGCTATCCCGTGGATAGCGATCTTCTCTCGGTCTCGGTAATCTGCGAAAGCGGCGCGATGGGTGATGCACTCTCAACCGCGCTTTATACGATGGGAAAATCGGGTGCGCTTGGCTTCTGGCGCGAAAACGAAGGCTTTGAGCTTGTTCTGGTCGGGCGAGACGGTATCGTAACCGTGACGGAGGGGATAGCGGATTCTTTTATGCCTGCGGAGAACGGAGGGTATATGTATGAAACCGAAGTTCGCTGATTATATCCTCGCGGTATCTATCGCGATTCTCGCCGCGCTCATCTGGATAATTCCGCTCGGAGAAAGCGGTGCGGCGGCGCGTATCTCGCAGGGGGATAAGAGCTTTTTCGTCTCTCTTTCAAAGAATGCGGAATATGAATTGCGCGGTTGCGTGGTTGCAGTCAAAAACGGAGAAATTTTCATATCGGAAACGGATTGCCCCGACCGCGTATGCGAGAAAACGGGAAAAATCTCGCGTGCGGGCGAGGCAATAATATGCGTTCCGCAAAGAGTTGAAATCAGAATTTCGGGCGATGCGGAAATAGATGCCGTTGCGGGTTAAAGGCGGATGGGCGCACCCTTTTCGGAAATTCCGAGGATGCCGTAGAATGCATCGCCGATTCTTCTCGGAGTGAGAAGACAAAGGATATCGGGGCGCGGAAAAGGCAGACCCGTGAAGAGCGGGATGGCAAGCTTCGTCGGCGCGCTTGGATTATCGGTGAGCGTTCCGCTTGCGCGGGCAAGCGCACATATCGCCTTGTCGCGGCAGAGAAGCTCGGGGATATCGCCGCAGAAGCGGAAAAATTCTTCCTCAGGGATATGCTCCTCCGTTCGGGAGACGAAGGCATAGGTTATTTTGTCAAAGGAAAGCCTTGCGGCGGAAAGAGAGCCCGGTGAGAATGTTTTCTTTGCAGAAAACCTCCTCCCGTCGGGGGAAAGAACGCCGACGAGAAGCTCGCCTCCGTCGCCGCGGACATATGCGCGGCAGATTCCGTCTATGCTTGCGTATGTAGTTACCGAGAGCGAAAGATTCTTGCCGTCATCCGCTATGACGGCGGACCCGATGACGGACGGGCCGAGATAAAGCGGCAATGTTTTTTCCATCAAACCAACCTTTCGGAATATATATAATGAAAAAGAGCTGCGGCAAATTGCTTTGCCACAGCTCTTTCGGCTTTTGTTTTATCAGGAAATCGAATAAGGACCGAGGACGAGAAGCGTCACGGCGTTTGTCGCCTTGATGCCGCGCCCTTCGACCGTGCAGAGATAGAGATGATTTTTCTCAAGCGCTTTGCCGCCCGCAAGGTCTCCGCCCGTCGTAATATCAATGAGGCCGGGTGTGCCCGAAGAAACGCAGGTCGCATTACCGAGCCTCAGAAGAGCCTCGCAACCGATATTCATCGTCAGAGTCTTGCCCGCATCGAGCTTGACGAGCTGAAACGTCGCGCTTGCTCCGCCTTCGGCCGTTCCCTTTTCGGAAACCTTATCCGCAACGCTCTGAATAAAGGCATCGTTGACTATTTCATCTGCGCTTTTGGAGGTATATTCGGATACTTTGGCATCTATCTCGCTTGAGATAGAGCTGATCTTTGCGTCAAGGTCGCTTGAGATCGAGCTTGTTTTTTCTGCGATTATTTCGTCAACCTTTTCCGAGATCTGCGGCGCAAGGACATCGTTTATGTAACTAAGGCTGACCAGCGGGTCCTCCGAAGCTCCATATTCTGCCGCGAGCGCAATAAATCCCGCAACGACGAGCGTTGCAAGCAGAAGCACGGCCGTGACGGATTTCCATTTGTTGTTGTTCATATCTTTTACCTCCAAATTTTTGTCTTTTGTTTCAGTTGTCGGAAAGACCGAAGCTTACGGCGATCGCATTGTCCACGCGATGCATAAGGCTATCGTCAAGCCTTCCCATTTTTTCTTTGAGCCTTGTTTTGTCTATCGTCCTAATCTGCTCAAGGAGGACGACCGAATCCTTTGAGAGACCAAAGCTTTTTCCGCCGAGCTCAATGTGAGTCGGGAGCTTCGCTTTGTTTATCTGGGAGGTTATCGCCGCGGCGATAACCGTCGGGCTGTGGCGGTTGCCGACGTCGTTCTGTATTATGAGCACGGGGCGCATGCCGCCCTGCTCGCTTCCGACAACGGGGCTTAAGTCCGCATAATAGATATCTCCGCGTTTAATGCTGTAGTTCACTTTCAATTCACGCTCCGCAGGAAGTAGTCATCGGAATCGCTCCGACAACTATATTTTTCCACAGGTGCGCATATTTTAATCAGCCTTGCGAAAATTTCCTTAAATTAACATTTCTTCTCCGATTTATATTATGCAAAACCGCCGCTGTATGTTCGCGGAACGCGCTTTGAAACCGAGGTGAGAAGCTCATAGGATATCGTCCCCGCAAGGGTGGCAAGCTCTTCGGGCGCGAGATATTCGCCCGCCTGCGCGCCGAAGATGACCGCTTCGTCAAACGGTGACACGTTTTCAATATCGCTGACATCGACAACGGTGAGATCCATGCAGACATTGCCGAGAATGGGCGCGCGCTTTCCTCGGATGAGGAAATATCCGCGGTTTGAGAGCGAGCGGGGAAGCCCGTCCGCATAGCCGCAGGAAACGACGGCGACGGTCATATCGCGCTCCGCAATGAAATTGCGGTTATAGCTGATGCTGTCACCCGCGCGGATCCTTCTTATATCCGCGATAAGACTGCGAAGAGTCATCGCAGGGAGAAGGTCAAGCCCATCGATCTTCTCGCCCGTCGGCGAGTAGCCATAGAGGATGAGCCCGGGGCGCACACACTTAAGATGCGCTTTTTTATAGTTTACCACAGCGGCGCTGTTTGCACAATGGCAAAATCTGAATGTTTTTCCTCTCTCGGAAAGCTTTCCGACAACGGACATAAATGCCTCAAACTGTTCATCCGTAAATGCAGTATTTTCGCTTTCCGCCTCGGCAAAATGCGTGAAAATTCCTTCCGCGCGAAGCGAGGAGAGCTTGCATATCGCCTTTGCCTCGTCTGCGGCAGACTCTGCATTTCCGTTATGGGCATAGAGCCCGAAGCGGGACATACCGGTATCAAGCTTGATATGGATGGAGAGAGAATCCGAGAGCTTCTTCATTTCGGCATCGAGCTCGCGTGCATATTCAAGCGAGGATACCGCCTGAACAAACCCGTTCTTCGCAAGAAGATATGCGAGCTTGACGGGCGTTGCGCCGAGGATGAGAACGGGAAGCGTTATCCCGCCGCGGCGAAGCTCAAGAGCCTCGTCAAGGCAAGCGACCGCAAGCATCTCCGCGCCGAGCTTTTCATAGAGAAGCCCGAGCTTGACAGCACCGTGGCCATAGGCATCCGCCTTGATGACGCATATCATATCCGCGCCGCCCGTGAAACGCCTTATTTCAAAAAAATTATGCTCGATTCGCTCGAGGTCAACCGATGCCTCGATTCTGTTGAGTATACTCATTCTGTCTTGTGTTCAGCTCCTTTGAAATTGCATTGTATTATCCGCTCACCGCCCATATAGAGCTCGGCATAGAGCGGGAGAAGCTCATCCTCCGAAAACCATGTCCGCGTCTCAAGCTCTCCGTCCCTCGAAACAGCAAGAAGAGCATTTTTCGAGAATATGCGCGCCTTTTCGACCGATTCAAAGCTCCTCCATGAATCCATAAGCCGTGCGGGCGCGGTGAAGGGGGAGATTCCGCTTTCCGAAAAGCGCCCCGTTTCAAGGCGCATCCCGTCAAACTCGAGAGACGTAAGATCATCGCGGACGGAAAAGCTCACGCCCGAAACGATTTCGGGGAGAATTACCGTTCCGCGGCTTTCGCCTTCGCGCTCATATGTATAGCCGAGGGTGAATTCCTCCTCGGTCTTCGGGAATGATGCCGTTATTTCGATTGTGTAGTTTGCCGAATCAACTTCTCCTAGCCGCTCGGAAAGAGAGAGCGGAGCCTCGGATATCTCCGAGCAGGAGGATAAAAGAATCAAGGGTATAATGCCAAAAATTATTGCGCGGCGCTTCAAGATTTATGTTCCACCTCACATAAAACCGATTTTAGCTCACGGAGCATATCGGTGGGCGTCATCGCATATTCGCCGAATTTTGCGGCTGCAGAATCGCCCGCGGCACCGTGGAGCCACTCTGCAGTATATGCCGCCTTTTCCGCGCATATTCCCTGACCGAGCAGAGAGGTTATGATTCCCGAAAGGACATCGCCGCTTCCGCCCTTTGCCATTCCGGGGTTTCCGTTTGTGTTTATATATAATTTGCCGTCCTTTGCGGCTGTGATCGTCCTGTGACCTTTGAGAACGAGCGTGACGCCGTTTTGCTTTGCAAAGTTTCCTGCGAATTCCTCGCGCCGCGAATTGTCAAAATCGGGAACAAGTCTTAAAAACTCTCCCTCGTGGGGAGTGAAGATCAGCTCGCGCGGAGATTTTTTCAGGTCATAGCCGCTTCGTGCAAGAAGGGTTATCGCGTCCGCATCGACGACGAGCGGTGCGCCCTCCTTCGATATTTCGGAAAGAACGAGCTTACGGCTCTTTCGCGAGAGACCGAGACCGCAACCGATAAGCTCGGCATCTGCGCGGAAGTCTTTTATTCTGCGCGATATTATGATCGGTTCATTGAGCTTTGCCGAAAGGATCGGGCGAAGCTTTTCGGGAACGGAGAGAAAGACAAGTCCGCTTCCCGTGTTGACTGCCGCCTGCGCGGAGAAAAATGCCGCGCCCGCATATTTTTCGCTTCCGCAAAGGAGAAGAATGCGCCCGAATTTTCCCTTGTGGGCATCGCGCGCCCTCTTTGGGAGAGTGATGTCGCGGGGCGTTATCTCATATCTCATTCTTCAACCCTCCGCAGAAGTGCCGCGGAAAGCTCCGCGTTCGGTTCAAGGATGAACGCGAGAGCATCCTCCTCTGCGAAGAAGACGATTCGCCCCTCCGCTTCGGGCGAGGATGAAAAATCATAAAACTCCGTGGCTCCCGAAATCATCGCCTCGGCATCCTCGCTTCCGACGGGCGCGCTTCCGCTTATTGCGGAAAGCTCGCAACGAAGCTCCGTTCTGCGCTTGGAGACGCCGAAGACCGCCGTGACGGTGAGAAAACCGTCTGAAAGCTTATATTCATATTCAAGAGTAAAATTGCGGAGAAGCGCGGACGCGCAGAGAACGCATCCTGCCGCAATGATGAGCATCACATCGCGCATAGCCTCTATCTGCGAGCAGATTATGAGGATGAGCGCAAGTATTGCAAGAACGGCGATTTTTCCGAAAATATTGCTCTTGCCGCGTTTTTTTCTGACGTATTGGATGATAGCGTTTTCGTTCATGACTTCATTCCTCCGATTTCTCTTCTGCGAAAAGGTCGCAGAGGTTTATGATTCTTTTCTGCCGCGCGTTTGCATATCTCACGGTGTTCGCCGTGCCGCCCGTCTTCTTTGCGAGATAGCAGACGAGGATGTCCGCCTCGTCGACGAGGCGTTGGTTTCGGATGCTCATGCAGAAGCGGTGATAGTGATCCGAGGTATATATTATCTCATCGGCAAGGTGGAGAATTCCGCTGTGCAGAGTCTTATCGCCGAAGCTCCAGTTTTTTGCCTGTTCGGGGCAGGGGAGAATCATCGAGAGCGAAACATCCGCACCGCGCATCTTCTTTTCAAGAACGATCCTTGCGGCAAGCAGATCGAAGCCGACGGCTCCGCCGCTGCAAAAACGGCGCACTCCCGCATCAATAAGCTCGTCAATCGTCTTTGAAAGGAGAGAGGAAAGCTCTCCTTCGTGTATTCTCAAAATCTCTCTGTGCCCCGAAAAGGAGCAGGTCATAATATTCATTGAAAACCTCGGGTTTTTATTATATAATAATATTGTAGCACATTTATATGGAAATGTAAAAAGCTTTTGAAGAATTTTTCGGATTCAGTTTGCACCGAATGCAAGAATGATATCCTTACACATCTTAATAAACATCACTGAAAGGAGAAAGGAAAATGAAAAAGATATTAATCGTATTTATGGCGATATTGCTTGTTTTTAACACTGCTTTTGCAATTGCACCACCTAAGTTTGAAAATAAAGAATTTAACGATGTGCAAGAACTTGTTTACTGGATACAAACTGCGAATACCGAGAAATTCCAAGACGGTCGTTATCACGATGGAATAAGTGCTTTGAGGGAGAATGGAGAACTGCTTGTTGTATCGGCGCCTGGAGCAAGAACAATCTCGATTTCTGCACAGACTAATCCCATAATAAATTACTATGACGTAATTTTAGATGCAGTTGTTCATATTAAATTGTTGGACAAAGAATTTTTTTGGTCAGTGAACGAAAATGTTTATCAATATTTTAAAGAGAAATATTCGGGTTCGGATTTCAACGGTGGAATACGGCAATTGGCTTTTTCAAATGGAGAAGTTGTTGATTCAGTAACATATTCAACTAATGTAACAGATAAAGCGAGAAATAAAACATTCACATACAAAGATATAGGATTCATGAAAGACGGTTTTGAAATCAGGGTCTCTTTTTATCCCTCTACTGATTTTAATACAAACCTCGTAAAAGAACTGTCGTTTGAACTAGTTTCATTGAAAGGATCAACGGATTTGGTATATACAGATGTTGAGAAAACTGATTGGTATTATGACGATGTTAAATATGCAGCGTTAAACGGGTATATTCAAGAAACAGCGGAAAAGGAATTTTTACCGAACGTACCGGCATACCGATTGACAATTGCATCTGCATTATATAATGCAGATCATGCGGACGGAGAAAGACCATTTGTATACACAACAAAATTTGTTGATGTCGAGAGAGAACAGGCATATTCAAATGCGGTTGGTTGGGCGCAAAGCAACGGCATAGTCAACGGAGTGGGGGATAATAAGTTCAATCCCTACGGAAATGTGACGCGTCAGGATTTTGCTGTTATGCTTTGGCGGTATATGAAGTATTGCAAATTCGAGCTTCCGCCGATTGAAGATGCAAAAGTCTTTGCGGATGACGGGGAGATTGCCGATTATGCAAAAGAGGCGGTCAAGAGCTTGAACGTTCTCGGAATAATGAACGGAAAGGGAGATGACATCATCGACCCGCGCGGCAACGTAACCCGAGCCGAAGCCGCCGCAATGCTCCACCGTATGATGAATAAAATGAAATAGCAACCGAATGGCTCCAAAAATAATTTAAATAAATAAAAAATAATGGGGAAAATATTTTTTGAAAAAATTGTTTTGCACCGAATGCAAGAATGATATCCTTACACATTTAAATGCTCATCACTGAAAGGAGAAAGGAAAATGAAAAAGATATTAATAGTATTTATGACGATATTGCTTGTTTTTAACACTGCGTTTGCACTTGCAACACCTGAGTTTAAATATAAAGAAGTGTACACACCGCAAGAACTTATAAGTTGGATACAGAACGAAAACAAAAAAACATTTCAACGAGGACGATATAAAGTTTTTTTGGAAAGTATCCGAAAAAAAGGAGTTGTTCTTATTGCGGATGGTGATATCAAAAATCAATTTTACAGAATCACAATCAGCGACAATGGGGGAATTAGCTATTGGCGCGGAGGAAAGTATCCGAATCGGACGCGGATTAAAATTTCTGAAGTAAATGAAGAAAAAAGACATTTATTAGAAATAAGCATATTGGACTATTTCAAAAATGATGAGCAAATATATAAAGACAAGGTATATGAAATAATAAAAGAAAATGGAGAGAAAATTCAATATGTAAAATATAACGAAAAGGATTCATCTCAAACAGGGATTTGCTTTGTTAAAGGGGATTTTACGGTAACTATATGGTCTGATTGCGGCGAATCACTTCATTTTCTCGAAAGTCTTTCTTTTGAACTTGTTTCGTTAGATAAGCCGGCTGAATTACCCTATACAGATATTCAGGAATCCGATTGGTTTTATGAAGATGTCGGACGCAGTATTTACATTCCGAGTACAACAGAAACAACATTCTCGCCCAACATCCCTGCGGACCGTGTGACCATTGCCTCTGCGTTATATAATACAAAAGGAGAGCTCTCTTACACGATGACACCGGACTTTGTTGATATTGATGAAGACAACCCATACGCAACAGCTATTTGTTGGGCACAGCAATGTGGCATAGTCAATGGAGTGGGGGATAACAAGTTTAACCCAACCGGAAATGTCACCCGACAGGATTTTGCCGTTATGCTTTGGCGGTATATGAAGTATTGCAAATTCGAGCTTCCGCCGATTGAAGATGCAAAAGTCTTTGCGGATGACGGCGAGATTGCCGATTATGCAAGAGAGGCAGTCAAGACCTTGAACGTTCTCGGAATAATGAACGGAAAGGGAAATGATATCATCGACCCGCGCGGCAACGTAACCCGCGCCGAATCCGCCGCAATGCTCCACCGTATGATGAATAAAATGAAATAGCAACCGAATGGCTCCAAAAATAATTTAAATAAATAAAAAATAATGGGGAAAATATTTTTTGAAAAAATTGTTTTGTACTGCATGCAAAAATGATATTTTTACACATTTGAACAAGTATAAGTAAGGAAGGATGCTTTGCATGAAAAAAATTACAAGGTGTTTTGTTTTAGCAATTATTACTATTCCATTTGTTTGTTACGTAGCAGCACTGAGTTCGCCGTATCATGAAAATCACAGTACGGTTGAAAGTCTATTGAATTGGGTGCAAAACGCAAATGAAGAAACGAGTATGTATCATAACTTTGATGATGGAATTTCTACACTGAGAAACCGCGGTGAGATACTTATTCCCCGATATGCAGAAAGGCAGATTGCGAATATTACTGTCAGGAATGATGAATATAATTCCGAGACTAAAGGCGTTTTGCAAATCGAATATGAATTCCCTGATGTACAGCTGATAATCATTCAAATTCCAAAAGACAAGGAAAGTATTGCAGAAAAAGGGATAACTGAATATTTCATTAAAGGGATGGGATATAAATACGGGTTCAACGATGAAACAATATACACAACAGAGCTTGCGTCAGGAGAAAATATATCATATGTAAAGCGTGCTTTTGAAAAGAATAGTAAAGACGGGGCATATTGTTTCTTGAAAGATGGTTTTTCTGTATATGTATCTGTTTCGAGGGATGAGATTAAATATCTAAACGAATTGTCGCTGGATGTGATTGATTTGGATGCAACTTCGTGGGAAACATCCAATAACTTTGTTGATGTGCAGAATGATGATTGGTTTTACAGTGATGTAGAATATATTTCTCAAAAAAAGTATATAGAGGGAATTACGGAAAATGAGTTTGAACCGAATCTTCATGCCACAAGAGAAACAATAGTTAAAGCATTATATAACATGACAGAGCTCGTCGGATATTATGAGAATAATAGGTTTGAAGATGTTATCGATTCATACGAAAACAGCCATATCGCTTGGGCGCAAAGCAAAGGGGTAATCAACGGAGTGGGGGATAATAAGTTCAATCCCTACGGAAATGTGACGCGTCAGGATTTTGCAGTTATGCTTTGGCGGTATATGAAGTATTGCAAATTCGAGCTTCCGCCGATTGAAAATGCAAAAGTCTTTGCGGATGACGGCGAGATTGCCGATTATGCAAGAGAGGCGGTCAAGACCTTGAACGTTCTCGGAATAATGAACGGAAAGGGAAATGATATCATCGACCCGCGCGGCAACGTAACCCGCGCCGAAGCCGCCGTAATGCTCCACCGTATGATGAATAAAATGAAATAGCAACCGAATGGCTCCAAAAATACTTTAAATAAATAAAAAATAACGGGGAAAAATAATTTTTGAAAAAATTGTTTTGCAGTGAATGCAAAAACGATATCCTTACGCATTTAAATGCTCATCATTAAGGAGGACTGTAGATGAAAAGAATAATTATTGCTATAACTTTCGCTTTTGCATTAGGTTTTTTTGTGTTTTCATTGGCACCTGTTCGGAATTATAAGCATAAAACATTTGGATCTAATATTGATCTGGTTAATTGGATCAAAGAAGGAGATGTTGAAACATTTCAAGGGGGGAGATACAGTGAATGTATAGCACGTTTTAAGAATAAGGGAGAGGTTTTTTTGTTGAAACCTTGTGACCTTGGAGAGTTGTTGTTTGATAAGGTGTCGATAAGTGCAAAGGGAGAAATTATATATTATTATCATGATGATGATACTCCTGAAGGCCTTTATGATTTGTTTGTTAAAATCGAATTATTAAATGATGAAGATATGAAATTGATGAAGACAGGAGTGATGAATTTTTTTCAAACAAAATTTCCTCAATATGAAAAAGAATCATCCTATATTTCAGTAAGTGTGAATGATGAAAAACAAGAAACTTTGTTAGTGCATTATGCAAAAGCAGCAAGCGGAGAGTGGTATGGGCTTGAGAAAAATGGTATGTGCATAAAGGTTTGTTATTGTGGAAACAGAAGTTTTGATGTTGATTTGTTAAACAGGCTTTTGTTTGAATACGTATCCTTATCCACTCCGGCAGATATACGATACAATGATGTCACACAAAATGACTGGCATTATGAAGATGTGAAGTATGCAACATTCAACGAATATATCCCAGCAACATCAGAAACAACATTCTCTCCTAACATCCCGGCAGATCGTGTGACTATTGCGTCTGCGTTATATAATGTTAGCGGTAATCCAATAGGTTATTCATCAAATTTCGATGATATTAAATCTGATTCGCTTGATGATGAAGCTGTCGGTTGGGCACAGGAATGCGGGATAGTCAACGGAGTGGGGGATAACAAGTTTAACCCCGAGGGGAATGTCACGCGGCAGGATTTTGCGGTTATGCTCTGGAGATATATGAAGTATCGGAGTTTTAAGCTTCCGCCGATTGAAAATGCAAAAGTCTTTGCGGATGACGGCGAGATTGCCGATTATGCAAGAGAGGCGGTCAAGACCTTGAACGTTCTCGGAATAATGAACG
>JAZSHZ010000080.1:0-12221 GCA_045533555.1 Eubacteriales bacterium | reverse complement strand
GTCTACGCTTGCTATCTTCGTTCCGTTTGCCTTTGCTTCTGCAAGATTGGTAAGTCCGCCTTCGGGAAGTATGTAGATATCTCCCGTACAGCCTTCGCCTTTTATTGCCGCATACAAAAACTCCGGCTTGTACGTTCCGTCTGCAGGTACGTTTATCTCTACCGCGATAAAGTGATCTATCGCTCTTGTATCACCGTTGAGATAATAGTTCATAAGTCCCGACGCTTTTGCATTCGGGCTTGCTGCAAGGTATCTCCACGCATTACCCGTCTGCTCATACGATGTTATCGAGTCAATTCGTGTTCCGCCTGCCAATCCAAGCTCAAGATTGTCAAAGACATAGCTTTGCTCTACAGGCTCTTCCGGATCAGGTTCGGGCTCTGTTTTTTCTATCTTAGTAAGTGTCAGCTTGTACGGATATGTAAAGTAGTCATGTACTCCACCGCTTGTCGCTTTTGCTCCTGCTCCCGTTACAACGAAGAGGAGTACCTGTGTTCCTTTCTTAAGGTTAATTTCATCCACAATCATTTCCGCTTCTGCTTTCATTCCAGTTTTATCTGCCCAATAGTCTACGCTTGCTATCTTCGTTCCGTTTGCCTTTGCTTCTGCAAGATTGGTAAGTCCGCCTTCGGGAAGTATATAGATATCTCCCGTACAGCCTTCGCCTTTTATTGCCGCATACAAAAACTCCGGCTTGTACGTTCCGTCAGCAGGTACGTTTATCTCTACCGCGATAAAGTGATCTATCGCTCTTGTATCACCGTTGAGATAATAGTTCATAAGTCCCGACGCTTTTGCATTCGGGCTTGCTGCAAGGTATCTCCACGTATTACCCGTCTGCTCATACGATGTTATCGAGTCAATTTGTGTTCCGCCTGCCAAGCCGAGTTCGAGATTGTCAAATACATATTCACATTTGACATCTTGGCTTTCGCCACTCGTCGCAACTGCCGGCAACGTCGGCAGCATTGCAACAATCATAACGATTGCGAGAATCATTGATACTATTCTTTTGCTCATTGATATTTCCTCCATTTAATCTGTTATATTGATCAGGGTCATAGCCCCCGTTTCAACATACCTTCTGTGAACCTTCAGCGTCTCTGCCGGAAGTCCGTGATAATCCGAAGATACCCAGTTGAAATTATATTTATCTGCATCCATCAATGAATACTCGCCGATGCACTGCAGTTCTTTCGGATTAAAGCAATAATTGTAATTATAGTGCTGCCTGAAATCTGTGCTTTCGCCTTCGAGAATAAAGCTTTTCACAAAATCGCCCTGCCTGAAAATCACGTTTCTGTCATTGAGGATTTCAAAAACAGAAAGAAATCTGTTTTTTTCATCCATGCAGAACATTCCATACCTCGGATCAAAGTATGCCCATTTATCTTCAAGGAAAATTTCACAGGTTAAATGCCCGGTCGCTGTATGGAAAACGATTCGCCCAGGAAAACCTGCAATCTCACAAAGGGAAACCATAAGCCGAGAAACACGTTCGCAGTACCCCTCGCCTTTTTTAATAAGGTCTTCCTCCGTGCCGCCCCAGAAGAAATCGGCGCCTCCGCTTTTTTTGTGCAAGTCCCTTATGTACACAAGGATTGCAAGAACTTTATCTCTATCACTTTCAGCATTTTTGCAGATTTTGTCAACCTCACGTTCAAGAATCAGCCTTTCCCCTCGGATATACTTTACGGATTTTGGAGTTTCGCCGTATAAATAATCCACGGTTTCAGAGCAGAGTAGAATCTGCTCTGAAAGCCTTTGAAATTCTACGTTATTTCCCCACGCCATTTCCATCCACTTCCACGCGAAGAGATAACATTCTTTTGCCATACCCTGAAGATGATTCGCAATATTCAAGCCTTTATATGAATCAACCTCGAAAGCATTCATTTGTATACTGTTTTTATACATACTTCACTTTCACCTCACAATCGACCGTCATACAGAAAGCATCTGATTTTTTTACTCATTGAAATCTCCTCCTGATATTTTACAAAAAACTTTTTCAAGTCCAAATATACTTATTTAAGACTCGGTTATATCTCTCCGATTTCCTGCATAACATTTTCAATTATCTTCTTGCCATCATCCGTTGCAAGAACGCAATAATCTTCGTGGAAATTGCCGTCGCAACCGAGAAGATTCATACAATGCGTGAAGCAGGGCATAAGGCGGTTTGCAATCATTGTATCGCGAAGCAAAAGGATGTTATCAAGATGCTTTCTTGCCGTCTTCCAGTCGCCGCTATTGATTGCATCATACATTTTTCTGCCGTTTTTCGGTGTGCAAGCGAACATTCCGTCAAGATTTTTCTCTATCCCCATCATATTCGCATAATCAAAGCTGTCAAGACCACTGTAAAGACACTCAAACTCTTTCTCCGGATACTTTCTTCCGATTGCGTGAATAAGCTCCCAATCGGCTGTTTTGATACCCTTTATGTTTTCGTGCTTTATAACATTGTTTATAACATTCATATTTATCTTGTATTTAGTTACAACTGCAAGGTCATAGATATATATCGGTTTCTGCGCCATATCTGCAAGTGTCAAAAACCAATTTATTGCCTGCTCATCATTAACAGTTCCATAGAACGGTACTGTGAGGACAATACCGGTGATATTGGCATCTCCTATCATTTCAAGCTTTTCGGAAACCCTTGCAATTGATGTATCCATTGCTCCGACAAAGAGCGGAAGGCGACCGCCTGCTTCCTTTGCCGCAGTCTCAACCGCAGCTTTATATGTACTTGCTTTTAAGTATGCCTCAATTCCCATACTTCCCATAAGAAGAAGTCCAGATGCACCTGCATCAATCTGCTGATTGATATGTTTTTTGAGTGACTCGCAAACAAGGTCTCCTTTTTCATCAATCGGAGTACCGAGTGCTGTGTAAAATCCGCTTTTGAGTTTCATTTAATACACCTTCCTTTTTTATTCAAAATCAATTGTTACTTCACTTACGCGCGGAGTTCCGCAACCGTTTTTTGCAAAAAGCTCAAGCTTGTACTGTATATATCCGCGAAGGTTGAGCTTTGTCAAATCCTCTCCGCTGTCAATCGGTCTTGACCAGCTTGCCGATTGAACAGCCTCTGAAGTTGCACCACATCGAAGTTGCATTTTAACATGCGTCTTTTTATCATTTTCAGCAATCCAGCTTGCCTTTTTTACAACTGCTGCATCCTGAATCTCATAAATCTCGGAATAGTAATATTCGCTGTCACTTCTGTCTATAATGTTGCCAATTTCGGTGGTAATCATTCCGTGAGGACCGTTTGTGGGAAGGTGGGTACAGCGCTCATGATTGAAGCCCTTTTCACCATTCCACCAGATACTTGAATAACCCTTATGGTCGCCATCAACCTTATGATTTGCAACGACAAGGTCGATATATCCGTCTTCATTAAAGTCCGCTGCCATACAACCTGATGCGGAATGTGTGTACAATAAATCGCGGTCAAGCTCTCTGAACTTTCCTTCTCTGTTCCAGTAAAGGAAGGAGTTGATATCCCTGTCTTTTCCGCCGTGATAGCTGCCTGCAAAAATATCCAGCCATCCATCGCCGTTGAAGTCTGCAACCGCGATGTGGTCTGCAGAATCGCCTCTGAGAACGCACTTACGGTTCTCGCTGATGCCATCAGGTCCGTTCCAGTATATGTACACAAAGCTGTGATGCGGCTCATCAGACTTTATCCTTCCTGTGGCGGTATGTCCGCCTACAATAAGATCGGGATATCCGTTCTTTGAAAGGTCAGCTGCGCTCACGCCAATGGGAAGATATGTAGCAAGCTCCGTTGAACGTTCCATAGAATAACCTTTCGGTCCGCCCCAGAGAATAATTGTATTATGCCCTACGCACGGAATAACCAGGTCAAGCCAACCGTCCATATTGAGATCAACAGCCGCAGGCCATCTTACGGAACAACCCTCGGGAAGTTCTATCGCCTTATATGTGGCAAAACTGTCCTTTGCCGAATAAATGCGCATTTCCTTCCATCGCCTGCCGGATGTTGCGATTTCAAGATAACCGTCATGATCAAAATCTCCTGCGCAAATCCCCCATCCGATATTGGTTACAATATTATGACTCTTTTCCGGTTCAAAACCATTTGGTCCAAAATAATGAACATGATGCCCGACATCCAGATGTAGCGCATTTTCAGAATTGTTTGCCACAATAAGCTCAGGCCATCCATCGTCGTTAAAATCAAGTATCAGTGCATCAACCGCACAGTGGCTCGGCACTTTCGTCACGTCATCGGGCGAATATTCTCCATCACGCCCCCAATATATGAACGACTCCTGCACGCCAATCGAAGAACGGGCATAATGGTTTATAATTACAACCCTGATTTCACCATCGGGATTTTTTATTAAAAATCCGCGTCTTGCATCTTCTCCCTCAAACTCCTTACAGTTCACAAGATCCGGATAGGTGAACAACTTTGAATTGTTGGTGTATTTCCGATTTTTTACCACTGAACCCTGACAGAAAAGAATATGTCCGTCAAGAACATCAACATCACAAGCAGTATTGGTCTCAATGATGCTTCTCTCTCTTTTGTCAAGCCCGTCAACACCATTCCAGATGATAAAACTCTGTTGCATATCCTCCGCTATGGGATGCGGTGACAAACTTGAAATGGCAATGTCATCAAATCCGTCGCCGTCAATATCACCGACTGCCATGGACATAGCAAGTGGAACATCAAGTTCAAGAACAATCTCAAGCTGACGTGATTTGTTTGCGGAGTAGAGATACATCTTTTTGCCGGTTGAAAGCGTGAAGCAGTCTCTGCCGTTCCAACGGATTTTTTTAAGCATTCTAACCCCCTTCAGAATACTTTCGGCATCACTTTCCATCGTTTCCATCTCTTCAAGTTCTTCCGCCTCATCAAGAGGAACTGCAGAAAGAATAGTCTTGTTTTCAAGATTGATTCCATCCTCACTACCCCAATATACAATAGTTTCGGTTGTATCTTCAGGGCGGACAATAAGCTCATCAATACCATCACCGTCAAGGTCTGCCGCCTCTATAAGACGCGGTTTGAAATCAAAATTAAGGTCAATATAATTATTCCACTCATAGCATCCCAGTTTAGTTTTTTCAAAAATGCGTACGGTGTTGTACTGAGTAGATGCAAATGCGAGCATCGGCTCACCCTTGCCGTTGAAGTCACCATGACAACAATCAACAGTCCATGGAGTTGGGATGCGTATATGTCGGTTTTCGGAGTATCCTTCCTCCGAGCCGAAATATATATCGGTTGACGCAAAGGGCGCTGCCATATCATAGTATCCGGCAACGACAATATCCGAATAGCCATCGCCGTCAATATCCAAAACCATGCCACTGTAGCTTCCCTGTCCGGGAAGGCTCGCTCGCTCACCAGTCAATTTATAAACATAGCTGGGGGCGGATTCGTGATGATTCTGACAGTTTGCAAACACCATGTCAACGCATCCGTTTTTGTCCAGATCATATTGAAATATACGTTGTAAAACACCATTTTTTGAAACGTATATATTCTGTCCACCGTTTCCCATGCTTCCCTTTGAAAATTCTTCAAAGCCTTTTTTAATCCATTTCATTTAAAAGCTCCCATCCGAGGACATCGTCTATTTTCCAAGCATACGGTTGTATGCGGTATCATAAACATCCAAAAGCTCATCAATTCCCATATTTTTAATATTGTCAACAAACTCGTCGAATTTAGACATCGGCTCCTGTTTTAAAATGAATTTTGCAATCATCTCATTAGCATATGTGCTTATATCAGACCATATCGCTGTTCGTCTTGACATCTCATCGTCCGTAAATGCAACATTTCCTTCAGGGTTTCCTCTGTCTATAGTGTGTTCCAGTACCAATTCACGCACTTCAACGATATCTGATGACTCAGAGGCAGTTACAGCTTCTGAATCAATAAGAGAGAATGAACCGTTGGAATTAAAACCATAAAGCGTCTGAATTGTGGTTCCTGCCGCATCTGTTATATATTTTTTCTTACCGTCAACCAGCTCATATGTCTCGCCTTCTTTTCCCCAGGAAACAAGCTCTCGAGCCTCATCTGTATAAAGCCAGTCTATATACCTTGCAGCGTTTATAATTCTTTCTTCATTTCCTGTATTACAGATTGAAAGACCATCGGGATCAACATTATATTTATTGACCATGTTTACTCCGTTTTCCTTATCAGCAACAGGAGGAACCATAGCACTAAGTTTAAATTCAAGATTTTTATCCCTGGCAATTGAATTAAAATAGTCTATGCGAGTCTGATATTCCGGCATAATAAAGCCTCGGTCCGTTGTAATAAGTTCTTCCCAGCTCGCCGTGTCTATAGTGATGAAATTAGGTGTCAAAAGTCCTTCTTCAATCATTTTTGAATGAAATTCAATCACTTCACGCATAGTATCTTCAATTGCACCATAACACCATTTTCCCGAATTATGGTCATAATAAATTCCGGTTACCCAATAAGGTTTCCAAGAAGGTCCTGTGACGTCTAAATTAGCAAGTTTTGAACGAATGCAGTAAGGATACGAATCCGGATATATTCCCTTAAGAGTCTTACATACCTCGTACAATTCATCGTATGTAGTCGGAACTTTAAGATTATGCTTATCAAATATGTCTTTTCTGTAAAGCCATGCACGAACATTCGTAGCCTTGTCGCGACCGAAATTAGGAATGAAATATTGCTTGCCGTCTGCTGAACGACTCATATGAACCTTTTGATTATATTCATCATCTGAAAGTGAATTATAAAAAGCAGTCATTGTTGGCATATGTTTCTCTACATCCTCGACTGCAACAAGTGCACCTTGAGCAGAATATGTGTCAACAGGAAGTTTGCCTCCAAAAACAACAATATCAGGAAGAGTCTTTGCATCTGTAAACATGAGAGTTATTTTTGTACCATAATCGGTTTCGGGAACAGCCATAATATCAAGTGTTGCCCCTACCCCTTCTTCAATATATTCCCAAACTTTCCAGTTTTCCTGATACGGCCAACTCGGATGCGAAGGAATACATATGCTTATCACGTCTTCTTTTGTCAACCCATTTGAAGTCGATAATTCTCCTCCACCACCATCCCGGCTACAAGCCACAAGGGAAAACATCATCGCAAGCATAAGGATTAAGGTTATTGATTTTTTCATCGTCAGCTTCCTCCATTTGTACTTTGTACTACAAAGTATTATTCTATTTTCATTTGTAGTATACAATACTTTTATATGTATGTCAATGTTTTTTATCGCACCAAAAACATTGACTTTATTCTCCAATTATTGTATTATAATTACATAATAAATGAAATCAAACGAGGTTTTTATACAAAATGCGTGATAACTCAACATCAGAGATGCGAAATCTCAAATCAAAAAAATTATATCTTCAGGTATACGATGAGCTTTGTAATTACATACAAGACAATAATCTCAATCCCGGAGACAAACTCCCGACCGAAGCAGAAATGACTCAAATGCTCGGCGTCAGCCGCAACGTGCTGCGGGAGGCGATAAAGGCACTTGAGATCACAGGTGTTATCACATCGAAACCCGGGGTAGGTATAACCATATGTAAAACGCGTTCAGATTTGATGCTTACTTCGCTTTTATCGCAGATAAGCGCAATGAGCGACGACAGAGCTAAGAGTAACATTGAAGAAATTCGCTGCGTTCTGGAAATAAGCTTTTGCAGGCGTGCTTTCGATTGCATAACACAAGAGCAGCTTTCCATCATGGAAAAACAGGTTAGCATTATGCAGTATAAAGCTAGTAACATACAAAAAAGCAATGAAGTCAGTGTGGATACCGGCTTTACTCAGGCACATGCACTTTTCCACTCCACTTTGTATTCCGGAACAAATAACATTCTTCTCTCTGCAATCCTGAGTTTATTCTGGTCATCCGATACATATTTCAAGAAAAAAATGTTTCACGCCTCGATGGAAGACACAGTCAATATACATGAATGTATATTGACTGCGCTTAAAGCACGGGATTTCGATAAGTTTTATGATTCTATGCTACGCCATTTCTCAAATTATCAGAAAATACTGGACAATAAACAATAAAAAATCGGTTTGCCTAAGGGCAAACCGATTTTTGTCATATCAGAACCTTTGCTATTGCTTTTTTAATTTTTACTCCTTCACACAACTTTACTCCGGGATTATGCACATCCTGCGGGAAGAAAATCGCAAAATCTCCTTCTCCCGCTTCAATATGTGTGTTGAGTCCGGTGAGACGATAGAGTGCAGCATCAATGCTTTCATCAAACGCCTGCGTTACTTCACATTCGCTTTCCTTCGTACAGTTGAAGGCTTCTTTTCCTTTGATAATGTACTGAATATCAATGTACTTACCGTGAGCTTCGTATATACCTGCATTCTCCCCAAGCTCATACTCAGAAACGTTTACAAAAAGATTTTTTCCATCAATCTCATAACATCCCGGTGCAAGATTTTCGCGTTCTATCTTTTCAATAAACTCAAACGCCTCCTTGAATCTCGGATGCACACCATAATATAGTTCTTTGTTTTTTTTGTTATCAATTATCATCGTCAAATGCTCCTTTCTTATTGTTTTTAGATTATACTAATAAGTACAAACTTTGTCAAGAATTTAATCAAACACCTTGCCATATATCTTTAAAACGCGAAATTTGGGGTGTTTTTGAAAAATAAGTGACTACAGCTTTTTTCTTTTTATGAGAACCGGCAATCTACAAGGCCTATATCGAGAAGAATAAACTAACATAATCCCGTCCATCTTTCTCACAACATTACAGTCACTTCATCGCATTTACTTACGCACGAACCATTACACTCATTTTACCCAGTAAAGCCACATCCCCCTTTCCGTGAAATGGAGGGGTTACGCGTCGTCTCCACCAATCAGTTTCACGTAAATAGTGAAATTACAAAAAACAGCGCATAGGAAATGTTTCTTCCTATGCGCTGTATGTATTTGCGGGCGTTTGTGGGTGTTTTACGAAATAAGTTTATTATGCACAATAACATTTAAAAAGAACCTCAACCACCCAAGTCCACGGAAAGTTTAGTTGTTATATCTCACAAATAAACTTTTTAATGGTGAAAAGTGCGCCTTTTACGTGAACCGTTTGTCGCGGTTGTTTATTGAGTTCATTGATATAGCAATTGTGTTTATATAATGTAAATTTATTATTTCTCTATCAAAAAGTGCGTAAAACGCGTAAAATGCGTAAAATTCCGCTAATACCAACGGTTTGCGGCTACGTAAAATTTTTACGCCTGCGTAAAACGCGTAAAACTCAACGGATGAGGAAATTTTCACCTCATCCGTTGTTTTCTTCTGTTTTATTGCAGCTCACTCTAACCATTAACTTTTTCTTTATGCAATAAAACAATCTGTTTGCTGTGCTTATACGATTTTTTATAATTATCAAACCGAATTTTTAATTAACTATTCTTTTGAGCAAGACTATGCAACGCCGTTTCGAAAGCAGATGTATATTTTTCATCAAGAAATGGCTTGAATGGTCCTTTGAGGCAATACTCCAAATGACACGTTGGTTCGTATCCGCCTTCTGCAAGAACGCGGTCATCTACGATATATGCGCAAGCATCTGTGTAACCGATGAAGAATACATTTTTTTCGCCAAACGCTTTTTTTACCGCATTTTTAACACCGAAGCATGGTTCTCCGCCAAGTGTTGCAACATATAAATCATCCGAAAGTTTTATGACAGCTCCACGCAACAGTAAGCTATCCGAAAGCTTAGCATATCCACCGTTTGCAATATAAAGTGCATGTTCACGCATCGGATTGTCAGCTTTATTTTTTAGCATTTGTTCCATTTCCTTGAAATATTCAATCGGTTTGCCTTCCATCGGAAGCTCTATTTCAAAGGACTCAGAATCAAGCAAAATTTCTTTCTTGCACATCCTTGTTTCAATACAATTTGAAACAGCTCTGCACATATCCTCTGCAAAATCAGAAACATCCCTATATGTCAAATCCGTTCTCCACTGCCAATCGCACTCCTGATTTCCTAGTTTTTTATAATCGACGGACGGTCGTGGACGTACATCTGCACCGGATGACTGAAAGAACATTGATACACATCCGTAATATCTTGTATCAAGAAGTTGGCAAAGACGACCCGGAAACTCTGCGCTAACAGAATCATTTGACGGATGAAAAACGGGATGGCATGCATAATTTGTTATAGTTGAGCGGATATCACCGCATCCATCCCGAACACAAATTACAGCAAATTCGCGGTCACGGGGATAATAGAAGTCCGGAACATTGTTGAATTCTCCATTAAATTTTCCCCTGCGACTGATATTGAAATCAGCGTCAAACGCTCCATATTCAAGGCTTGCTTCAAACATACTGCACATAGCTCGATCAAGACATGACTTTGCTCGTGAAACAATAAATTCTTCATATTCATCATCGTGATGGTTAAGGTTATATCCGCGTGCTGCCGGAGCGTTATGAGAATGTGTGTAACCTACTACCACAGAGCTTTTACCGATTCCATATTTTTCATTTGCATAGTTTGCAATTTCATCATTTAATATAGCATCATGGAAAAGCAAATCCATACTCATAAAAACGACCGTTTTACTGTTATCATTAATAACCAGACATCGAATATACACATCGTCGTGAATATATTTGAAATTACGATCAAACGGATCGCAACACGCAAGTTTTGTTGGTTTTGTTGGAGTAATTATTTCTTTTGAACATCCTGCACGCATATTATTTTCCTCTCTTTTCTTCGGCAGATTTATCATTTACAATCAGTCGCTTTTCTTCTTTTAGACAGCAGACTTCTCCCATATAATAAAACTAAAAGAAGCAATTTACCAAAAACACAACTGACTACATATTACACGTGGACAGTTTGATTAAAACTGTCCACGCTTTTTAATATACGTTGTTTTGCTTTATTTGCTTGTGTAGTCTAAAATTCGCTTGATAAGCACTGCAACCTCTGCTCTTGTTGTGTAGTCGGTCGGTGCTATAAGTCCGTTCTTGCCGTTGACAAGACTTGCATTGACAAGCGCGGAAACTGCTTCGCGGGCGTAGTCTGCGACTTGGTCGAAGTCGGGAGCTTGCGGGACGTCGAGGACGCCGTCCCCTACATTGAGTTAGTTCATTCCAGTAAGTGCGCGATATACTATCACCATCATATCCTGACGGGTGATGTTGTTTCTAGGTGCGAACTTATTCTCGCCGATGCCGTTTACAATACCTGTGTTTCTTGCAACTGCAAGCTCACGGGCGAAGTAGTCGCTCTCGAGAACATCTGCGAAGTTTTCTTCATTATCGCTTGCAAGCTCAAACGCACGGACAAGGAGAATTGCAAAGTCTGCGCGGGTGATATTAGCCGCAGGTGAGAAGGTGTTTGCCGATGTACCCTTGATGATTCCATCATCTGCAAGGGAATTGATTGCATCCGCCGCCCAAGCATGGTTTCCAAGGTCGATAAATCTTGCATTGCCGGGGGCTTGCGGGACGTCGGGGACGCCGTCCCCTACATCGGTTGTGGGTTTTTTATCATTGTCCTTTTCATCTGATGGTGCGGTCGGAGTGCTCGGAGTTGTCGGTTCGCTCGGCGTTGTCGGCTTTGTTGTTCCGCTTGTTGTTGAACCGAATACTTCAATTGTGAAGTAGACCGTGCTTGTTCTTCCCGATTCGTCCGTTGCATCAATACCGAAGAGGTTTTCGCCTATCTGCGAAGAATCAGGCTTCCAGGAGATTGTTCCCGTTTCCGCATCAAAGCTTGCACCGCGCGGGATCTGACGCGCACGGTATGTTACCGCACTTCCGTCAAAGGACTCTGCGTTGAGTTTTACCGTTATCGAACTTCCTGCAGTTGTACTGAGATTATCGGATACTTCATCAAACTCGGGAGCATTGTTATCCTCGTATGACATCGGTATTGCAAACGACTTTCCGACTGCCACATCGTATTTGTATCCGAGCGATTCATCTGCATCGTCAACAAATCCTGCAATCGTTGTTATTCCGCCGAGGTCAAGACGCGCCGTGTCTGCGCCTGTCTTTTCCGCACCGAGAATTACAAACGCGGAGTTACCCGGCTCTTTACGCTCGATGTTTATCATTCTGTCCGCAAGTGTTTCAACCTCTTCTGCTGTAACCTCACGGTCAAATTTTACGTCTATCCAGTTGTCAAACGATAGA
>JAZSHZ010000048.1:0-26189 GCA_045533555.1 Eubacteriales bacterium | reverse complement strand
ATCAATCTTCATCGGAGTACGGACACCTGCAACAACGTCTTCACCCTGAGCGTTGACGAGGAATTCGCCCATAAGCTTCTTTTCGCCTGTTGCCGGGTCGCGTGTGAATGCAACACCTGTTCCGCAGTTGTCGCCCATATTACCGAATGCCATCATCTGAACGTTGACAGCTGTACCCCAGGAGTAGGGGATATCATTGTCGCGGCGATAGACATTTGCACGCGGGTTGTTCCATGAACGGAAAACAGCCTTGACTGCACCGATGAGCTGTTCTTTCGGATCAGCGGGGAAGTCTGCACCGATCTTGGACTTATATTCAGCCTTGAACTGTGTTGCAAGCTCCTTGAGATCCTCAGCAGTAAGCTCAACGTCACTTGTGACGCCTTTTTCTTCCTTCATCTTATCGATGAGCTGCTCGAAATACTTCTTGCCGACTTCCATAACAACGTCGGAATACATCTGAATAAATCTTCTGTAGCAGTCCCATGCCCAGCGAGCATTGCCGGACTTTTTTGCCATAACTTCGACAACATCGTCATTAAGACCAAGGTTGAGGATTGTGTCCATCATACCCGGCATCGAAGCGCGTGCACCTGAACGTACAGATACAAGAAGCGGATTTTCGTTATCTCCGAACTTCTTTTCGCAAATTGCTTCGAGTTTTTCAATATATTCGAAAATTTCACTCTCAATTTCCGGTGCGATCATTTCTCCGTCATCATAATAGCGTGTGCAGGCTTCTGTTGTGACCGTGAAGCCCTGGGGTACCGGCATGCCGAGACTTGTCATTTCAGCGAGGTTTGCGCCTTTTCCACCGAGGAGTTCGCGCATGCTTCCGTTACCCTCTGAGAACAGATATACATACTTAGTTCCCATTTCCATCATTCCTTTCTTTTGTATTTGATTAAGTATAACATAAAAGCGGGAAAATTTCCACTAAAAATTACAGAATTATTGAAAATAATAGGGTTAAATAATTAACGGACGAGAAGCTCGGAAATCATTTTTCCAAATATCTGAAATATCGAAAGTTTTTCTGTCCCCTCTGATGCGATAATTGCAATTTCTGCGATATTGTTTCCATCGGAAAGAAATTTTGCGATTCCGATTTTCTGCCCTTCGGAAACAGGCGCTTTAATCTCATCCGGAAGTGAATATTCGACGCTGATTGAGGACAACTTGTTCTTTTCCGTAACTATTGACGGGGACTTGTCGAATTCAAGTGAAAGAGTTTCTTTTTCGCCGAGAATAACGGGTATATCCGGTAGTTCTTTTTCGGAAGCATTAAATATGGCATAGTTTGCAAAACCGTAGTCAAGAAGCTTACTTGCATCGGCAAATCTCTCTTTGCTTGAAGGTGCGGAAAGAATAACAGCTATGAGCTCCATGCCGTCTCTTTCTGCTGTTGCGGAAAGGCAGAATTTTGCGATTGAGGTTGATCCTGTCTTCAGTCCGGTTATTCCGCGATAGGTGCGTATGAGCTTATTGGTGTTTGCAAGCTGGAAAGCACCGCCGCGTAGAGAGTCGATCCATGTAGTAGTGTAGTCGCGAATTTTTTTGTGTTTTATAAGTTCTCGGGACATTATTGCAATATCGTGTGCGCTTGTCTCGTGCCCGTCGGTATCGAGACCTGTGCAGTTTTTGAATGTTGTATCATTCATATTGAGCTCCTTGGCTCTTTGGTTCATCAGTTCGACAAAAACGCTTTCACTTCCTGAAATATGCTCCGCAAGGGCAACTGCACTGTCATTTCCGGAAGATATGAATGTAGCTTTTAGCATATCATCCACGCTCATTTTTTCACCCGGAGAGAGAAATACCTGAGATCCGCCCATTCCTGCGGCATATTCACTTGTCGTTACTTCGTCATCAAGTGCAATTTTTCCTGAATCGATATTTTCGAGAACAATGAGGAGTGTCATTATTTTTGTAACGCTTGCGGGAGGTAATTTTTTATGAGATTCTTTTTCGTAAAGAATTTTTCCTGTATCGCGCTCCATAAGAATTCCGCTGGGAGCGGATATTTCGAGCGCAGGAACCGCAAAACAAGTTGGCAATATTAATGCCGAAATAAGGATTAGAGAAATGATTTTTTTCAAAATTGCACCTCCGAAATATTTATAAGTCTTCGGTTTAGAATATGAGAAGCGTATTTTTATTATTACTGTGAAATAACAACTTTTCAGAATTTTGCATAATATGTTTCGGGAGGGATTGTTGTGAAAGGAATTCTTTTGACAAGCAGGTCACTGACCTATGCTCAGAAAATGAAAGCAATTCTTAATTCGTCCGGCATAATGGCAAATATTGTGCGACCGGATATAGAGATAACGCAAAAGAGCTGTGCTTATGCGGTAATGATTCAGGAAAGCTTTTTGCCGGAGGCAATTGATATTCTTTCGCAGAAGGGAATCGTACCGGTAAGTGCTTTTCTTATCTCTGATGACGCGTATGAGGAAATACGAATATGATATATTTGGATAATGCGGCAACAACATTGCAAAAACCGGAAAGTGTCAAAAAGGCAATTATCGGTGCGCTTGATTTTTGCGGAAATTCCGGCAGAGGTGCTTACCGTGATTCGATGAATGCAGCCGATATAGTTTATTCAGCGAGAGTAAAGGCTGCAGAAATGTTTGGAGTAAAGACAGCAGAAAATGTTATATTCACCCATAATGCGACTCATGCTCTCAATATTGCAATCAAGGGTATTGCAAATGGAGGGCACTGTGTGATTTCCGGATATGAGCACAACTCTGTTCTGAGACCGGTTGAAAAGCTTTCGTCAGAAGGAAAGCTTTCATATTCCGTCGCGAGGGGAGAACTGTTTCGTCCCGAAAGTATGATGAAAGCATTCTTGAAAGAAATAAAACGTGATACGAAATTTTGTGTCATGACTCATGTCTCGAATGTTTTTGGGTATATTCTGCCTGTTTATGAAATAGACAGAATTTGCTTTAAAAATGGTATAAAGCTTATCATTGATGCGTCACAATCTGCGGGAAGTGTGCCGCTGGATATGTCCAATCTCCGCGCAACCGTTTGTATTTGCGCGCCGGGGCATAAAGGTCTTTATGGACCTCAGGGGACGGGGATTCTTCTGTGTAAAGGTGGTGAAAAGCTGAATACCTTGACAGAGGGTGGAACGGGTAGTTTGTCATCGGAAAGAGTGCAACCTGATTTCTTGCCCGACAGACACGAAAGCGGGACATTGAATGCTCACGGCATTGCGGGTCTTTCTGCAGGTATTGACTATGTTGCTTCGCGTGGGATAAGGAATATTCTGAAGCATGAACGCGGTTTGATACGATATGCGGCAAGCGAACTGTCGAAAATGAAAGATGTTAGAGTATTTTATTCTCAGGACAATAATCTCCAAAGCAGTGTGCTGTCTTTTGTTTCCGCTAAAAAGAGCAATGAACGGATTTCAGAGATGCTTGCAAACGAAGAGGTTGCGGTAAGATCGGGGCTTCATTGCTCACCGCTCGCCCATGAAACCGCGCAGACAAAAAACGGCACTGTCAGGATAAGCGTAAGCGATTTTACGACAGAAAAAGATATGCTGGATTTTATTGCGATTATGCGGAAAATAATATAAGAAACGAAATGTTAAAATTTTGTGTCAAATTGCAAAAAAGTATTTCCAATTAAGGTGCTTTTATGCTATTATATAAACAGAAGAATTATGTGCGAAGAGGTGTAATGTATGGGAGTTCTGAACAATGCAATCAAGTATTTGTCGATGATTGGTATTTGGGATATCGTCGATGTTCTTATTGTTGCTTATTTTGTCTATAAACTGATAACTTTTTCGCGCAGAACAAACGCAGGTCAGGTTTTCAAGGGTATCATTGTTTTGCTTGTAATTGCTCAGGTTTCCGGCTTGCTCGGGCTCAATCTTCTTAATTTTCTTCTTGTCAATGCATTGCAGCTTGGATTGCTTGCTCTTGTTGTCTTGTTTCAGCCCGAGCTCAGGAATGCATTTGAAAGAATGGGAAGCAAGAGTTTTTCTCAGTTTTCTTCCGATAAGGAATCTGCATCCGGTGAGCTTGAAGATGCAATTGACGAGACTGTCAAAGCCTGCAAAAATCTTTCTGATACAAAAACGGGAGCTCTGGTTGTTTTTGAGCGCAAAATTCTTCTCTCAAATATCGCAAAGACGGGAACTGATATTGACGCAAAGGTAACGTCGGAGCTTCTTGAGAACATATTCTATCCCAAAGCGCCGCTTCATGACGGAGCGCTCATTGTTCAAAAGGGAAGAGTCGCTGCTGCAGGATGCATGCTTCCGCTTTCTGCGAACACAAGCCTCAGTAAGCAGCTTGGAATGAGACATCGTGCAGGAGTCGGAATGAGCGAAAATTCAGATGCTGTTGTTGTCGTTGTTTCTGAAGAGACCGGCTCGATCTCGGTTGCGATCGGCGGGATGCTCAAGCGTCATCTTTCGCCGGATACACTTGGAAAGCTTTTGCGTAATGAGCTTGTCTCCGATAAGGAAGAGAATAAAAAGACGAACATATGGATGACCTTGTGGTCGACCTTCTTTACGCACAAGGAAAATAAAGAAGAAAAAGAAGATTGAAGAAAGGATGGTTAATGCAATATGACTTGGTTTAAGAAGTATGATGTGCTGACAAAGTTCATATCCGTGTTGATTGCCGCCGTCCTGTGGTTTTATGTCGTTAGTGTCAATAATTTCGATAAAGAAGTCAGGTTCAAGGATCTGACACCTTCTTTCACGGGTGTTGATGAAATTCTTGCATCGAGCAATCTCACTGTTGTCGGCAGTTATACGGTGGATATCGATGTTTCTGCGAGCCGTGAAAATATGATGGCTCTCAATAAAAGTGATATCAAGGTTGTTGTCGATGTTTCCAATGTGACAAGTGTCGGTACATATGATTTGCCGTACACAGTCTCGCTTCCGTCTTCAGCTTATACCGTCAGAAACAAAAATCCGCAGAAGCTCTCTGTTAAATTTGATGAAGAGAATATAAAGGTTGTTCCTGTTAAGCTTCCGGCGGAGATGAATGTTGCGGACGGTTATGTCATCGACCAGAACAGCGTCGCAATAACTCCGCGTGAACTCAGAATAACGGGACTGCAGGAGAATATTGAAAAAATATCTTATGTTGAGATCCTCATTAAGCAGAAGGAATTGAAAGCCACAGTGTCCGGAGAAATGGAGTATGTATTTTTAGATGTCGAGGGTAAGGTGGTAGATGTCGAAAATATTACTGTGGACTATGATTCTGTTTCGGCAAGCATTCCCGTTCTCAAGACGAAAGAGATTCCGCTTCACCTTGAAATCAACGGAAGCGAGGATATGAGAAAATATATTAATTATTCCATAACCCCCGAAAAAATGCTTGTTGCCGGAGAAGAAGCGGTTATTGATCAACTTGCAAGCATTATTGCCGGAAGTATCAATATTTCCGATATTTCTTCGGGAATGGAAAAAACATTTACGGTTACACCTCCGGAAGGTATTATCAACATGAGCGGAGAGCTTAATGCTACGGCGAAAATCGAGTTTGACGGACTCAGAAAAAAGACCGTTGAGACAACTCTTATAGAAGTCGTAAACACATATACGCTGCCGAGTGGATATAAAATCCGACCGGTAACGAATAAAATTAATGTTGACATTCTGGGAACGGATGAATCACTTGCAAAGGTAAGCAGCGCTAATGTCCGCGCGGTTGTTGACCTCCAATCAACAGTGCTCAGCAAGGGAACTCATCCGATACGTGCAACTATTAAGATAGACGGTGTTGAAGGTTGTGCTGTTGCCAATGTTGAAGATTATATGATCTATGTTGAGGTAAGCTAAACATATGTTCGGATATATTCAACCGCTCAAGTGCGAATTGAAAATGAAAGAATACGATTATTATCGCGCGGCATACTGCGGCTTGTGCAATTCATTGCGAACTCGCTGCGGTTTCATTGCGCGATTTATCGTTAATTATGATTTTGTATTTCTCGCTTTATTGTTGTCATATGCAGAGAATCCCGAAGAGGTTGTTTCAAAAAAACGTTGCATTGTTTGTCCGAAGGGGAGAATGTGCATACAATCGGCGATATACGATAAAGCCGCTGAGATCTCCGTTATTCTGACATATTTGAAGTTTTGCGATGATATCGAGGATAACAGCTTTGCCAAAAGCTTTTTCAAAGCGAGAGTTCCGAGCTTTATTCTTCGCGGTGCGTATAAGAAAGCCAGAAAAGCTTTGCCTGCATATAGTGACAAAGTCAGCGAATTATATAAACAACTTTGTGTTCTTGAAGCGGAAAGGTGTCCCTCGATCGATGAAACTGCGGATAAATTCGGTCTTATGCTCGCATCGGCTGCCGACGGAGATGATGCTGCTTCGCGGATATTGAAAGAATTGTTTTATCACATTGGGCGGTTTGTCTATATTATAGATGCGCTTGATGATTATGCAAAGGATATGAAAAAAGGCGAATATAATCCGATTGCATCGCGCTTTGAGATTGCTTCGGTTGTTCTGCCGGAAGATGTAAAGCAGAAGGTATTTACAACCCTTGAGGACAGCAGACAAGCTGTTTTGCGTGCTTTGGATCTTTTGGACAGTAATGAAAGAGAAGGAATAATAAGAAACATAGTCGAGCTTGGAATTCCGGCATCTGTTTCAAGGATAATCAAAAAGGAGATAGAAAATGAACGATCCGTATAAGGTTTTAGGAGTTTCATCCAATGCATCAAATGACGAGGTGAAGAGCGCCTACAGAGAGCTCGTAAAGAAATATCATCCGGATAATTATGTAAATAACCCTCTTGCAGATCTCGCTGAAGAAAAAATGAAAGAGATAAACGAAGCATACGATACGATCATGAAAGCCAGAGCTAACAGAACAGGGAATTCAGGGGCAGGTGGTTCCCGTTCCGGCGGTTCTTATTCAGGCGGAGGATATGCAGGCTCGGGATATCAAAATATAAGGAGAGCTATTGCGGAAGGAAATCTTGCTTTAGCTGAAAGCCTTCTTGCGAGTGCTCCGACGCACGATGCGGAATGGAATTTCCTTATGGGAACTGTTATGTATCAAAAGGGATGGTATGATAACGCGAGAACATATTTTATGAGAGCTTATTCGATGGAGCCCAATAATCCGGAATATGCAGAAGCTATGAACAGAATGAGATATAATCAGAACGGCGGAGCTTATAATGGGATGAATGGAGCTTGCTGTTCACCGTGTGACTGTTGCACGATGCTTATGTGCGCAGACTGTTTGTGTCCGAGTGAGCTCTGCTGCTGAGCGCGTGAAGTAATATGAGAAAAGACAACATCAGAAGAATTGCATATGCATCAATGTTCGTTGCGATTTCCGTTGTTGTGTGTGTTATTGCGGGAATCTTTCAGACAATGTCTCTGGCAATAACGGCACTTGCGGGGCTTATTGCGGCAATCTCGTTGCTTTTGTGTGGATTTAAATATTCTTTACTTGTTTATATCGCAACTTCGATATTTGCAATTTTTCTTGTTCCGAATAAGGAATGTGCGGTATATTATGTTCTTTTGTTCGGTCATTATCCCATGACGAAGCTTTTGATTGAGCGAATGGGAAAGAGGTTTGTTTCGTGGTTCATGAAGATTCTTGTTGCGAACTTCCTTTATATAGCAGAAATTTTGATCGCTGCGTATGTGTTGGGGGTATATGAGGTCGTCGGAACGACTTTGTTTCTCATAACATTGCTTTTGTTCAATGTCGTTTTCGTTTTATATGATATTTGCATAACGCGGGTAATGGTGGCATTTGTCTTAAAGCGCTCGCAAAATCGCAGATTCCGTTGACAAACATATGTGGAAATTGATATAATAACTATGTTTAAATAATAATCAAAGTATACTTAAGAGGAGCATAAATATGGTAAAGAGTATGACCGGCTACGGGCGCGCATCGGAAACACTTCATATGCGCGGGATCACTGTCGAATTGAAGAGTGTCAATCATAGATTTCTCGATTGCAATGTCAAGGCGCCCCGCGCACTGAATTTTCTTGAGGAATCAATCAAGTCAACCGTTTCTTCGTTTATTGCGAGAGGAAAGGTTGATGTATTCATAACGATTGATTATTCGGAGGCAGATAACACGAAGGTAACGCTTAATGAGTCGCTTCTGAAAAATTATCTTGAAGTATTTTCAGTGCTCAACAAGCAGTATAACATCAACGATGCTGTTTCGGTCGGTGAAATTATCCGCATTCCCGATATGCTCACGGTTGAAAAAGAAGAAGATGACGCCGATGAGCTTACGGAAGATGTCCTCGGGATTCTGAAAGAGGCGCTTAAGAGTCATTCCGAGATGAGAATCAAAGAGGGTGCAAGGCTTGTTGATGATATTGTCGGAAGGCTTGATTTGATTGAGGAGCTTGCCCGCCGTGTTGAGGAAAGATCTCCGCAGTGCGTGGCGGAATATCGCGAAAAGCTTGAAGCCCGCATGCGTGAAGTTCTCGAATCTGCGATGATTGAACCTCAGAGAATCTTAACGGAAGCGGCAATCTTTGCCGATAAAATCGCGGTGGATGAAGAAACTGTTCGTTTGCATAGCCATATTGCTCAGTTCAAGGAGATGCTCAAGAGTGGAGAACCGATAGGAAGAAAGCTCGATTTCCTTGTTCAGGAGCTTAACCGAGAGGTAAATACGATTGGCTCAAAGGCAAATGACCTTGAGGTTACATCCATAGTGGTTGATATCAAGGCGGAAATTGAAAAGATCCGCGAGCAGGTGCAGAATATCGAATAGGAGAGAATTTTATGAAACTCGTAAATATCGGTTTCGGTAATATGGTATCGACAGAGAGGATAATAACTGTCGTAAGTCCTGATTCCGCGCCCATAAAGCGAATTGTCCAGGAGGCTAAAGAAAGGGGCATGCTCATTGATGCCTCATACGGTCGAAGAACCCGCGCTGTCATAATTATGGACAGTGACCATGTTGTTTTGTCTGCAATACTTCCGGTGTCCATTGCAAGCCGTGTCAACGGTAAGGATGTCCAGGATATTCAGGAAGAAAAAATAGAAGAATAAATAAAATTGGAGGAATAAAACTATGATGTTATATCCGTCGATGAGCGATCTTTTAAAGGAGGTTAACGGAAGATATCTTCTCGTAAATCTCACTGCTCGCCGCGCAAGAGAAATTGCTGAACTTGCAGAGGAAGAAAAAATCCAGCTCACAGAGAAGCCTGTCAGCCTTGCTATTGAGGAAATCGCATCCGGAAAGCTTTCCGCAACACCTGTCGAGGAATAATTTTCACCGGAGGTTTTTTTGGTGATTGAGCGAAAACTTAAGGCGCACATTGCCGTCGAGGCGGCAACGTATTCAATAGATAAGCCGTATGATTATCTTATACCGGAAGAACTCCGTGCAAAGGTTATGCCCGGAGTTCGTGTTCGTGTTGGCTTTGGAAAAGGCAACAGAAGAACTGAGGGGATTGTTCTTGATGTTCATGATGCGGAAGATAACAAGAATGTCAGGCTGAAGCCAATTATTGAAGTACTCGATGATGCGCCTGTTCTCAGCGAGAATCTTATAAAGCTGGCACTTTGGATGAGAGAGAACTGTTTTTGTACTCTTTTTGATGTTGCGAAAACGATGCTTCCTTCCGGAGTCTGGCATAAAGCAGAGATTGCGTATGCTCCGGTTGACAGACTTATGCTCGAATCCGCAAAAACGGAAGTAGCTTCCGTTGATTGCGGCGAAGAGATCGCCGAAAGTATATTTGCATCGGAGTTGCCTTGTAAAAGGAGCGAACTTGAAAATGTTTTCGGGGAAGACTGTGTCAAAAAGGCAGTAAAACGACTCCTGGACAAAGGCTTTATCACTATCAGCGAGTATATCAGAACAAAAATTTCGGACAAGACCGAAAAGCTTGTTCGCCTTGAGGTATCCGAAAGCGTTTTGTCGGAATATATTCAGCGGAAAAAGCCACGCCCTGCAGTGCTTGAAGCACTCGATATGCTCAAGACTCTTGAGGCTGTTTCAGCGCGTGAGCTCTGTTATTTTACAGGCGTTAGCACATCTCAGTTAAAAACACTGCAAAAGAACGAAATAATTAGTTTTGAAAATATTGGAGTATATAGGCGTCCCAGACCGTCTGCTTTTTCAAAGCGAAAAGAAATTGTTCTTAACGAAAAGCAATCAAAGGTCTATGATTCGCTTGTTTCTGAGTTTGAGTCCGCGCCAAAGTGTTCGCTTTTATACGGTGTCACGGGGAGCGGAAAAACTCTCGTCTATTTTAAGCTTATCGAAAATGTTATAAAGCGTGGTAAAACGGCGATTTTGCTGGTTCCGGAAATATCCTTGACACCGCAGCTTCTTGAGCAGGTTTATTCGTATTTTGGAGAAAGAACCGCCGTGATGCACAGTGCGCTTTCGGACGGAGAGCGTTATGATGAGTGGAAGAGGATGAAGAACGGAGAAGTGGATGTTGTTGTCGGGACAAGGTCTGCAATATTCTCTCCGCTTTCGGATATCGGTGTTATAATACTGGATGAGGAGCAGGAAGAAACATATAAATCATCCTCAAACCCCAGATACCACGCAAGAGATGTCGCAAAATACAGATGCGTATCGGAAAAAGCGCTTTTGCTTCTCGGTTCGGCAACTCCGTCCGTCGAGAGTATGTATAATGCAAAAGAAGGAAAGTATAATCTCCATACGATCGACGAACGATTCAATGAGAGACCGCTTCCTGAGGTCATTATTTCAGATATGAGAAAAAACATAGCTGCGGGAAGTGACAGGGTCATCGGAAATGAACTTCGTGCGGAGATTGAGAAGAATCTCAAAAACGGGGAACAAACAATACTCTTCCTCAACAGAAGAGGTTCAAGTAAGTATATCGTATGCGATGATTGCGGTGATGTTCCGGAATGCCCAAATTGCAGTGTTCCTCTTGTATATCATTCGAAGAACTCGCGCATTATGTGCCATCATTGCGGATATTCCGAAAAGGTGACGGATAAATGCCGTTTATGTGGCGGAAAAATAAAGTTCGTAGGATTCGGAACGCAGCGCGTCGAGAATGAACTTTGTGAACTTTTCCCTGATGTGGGAGTCATCCGTATGGATATGGATACGACATCGGGAAAATCATCCCATGAAACATTACTTGGAACGTTCAGGGATGAAAAGATTCCGATATTGCTCGGAACGCAGATGATAACAAAAGGACTTGATTTCGAAAATGTTACTCTTGTCGGAGTTCTTGCTGCAGATCAGGCGATTTTCAACGAGAATTTCAAGGCTGGAGAAAATGCCTTTTCGTTGATTACGCAGGTTGTAGGAAGAGCGGGAAGAGGCTCCAAGTCGGGGCGTGCCGTTATTCAGACATATTCGCCGAAGAATGCGCTCATATGTGCAGCGTCAGAGCAAAACTACGATGCGTTCTATGAAACCGAGCTTGCATTGCGCAAACAGAGATATTTGCCTCCGTTTTCGGATCTTGTGACTTTGACTGTAATTGCGGAAACTGAATTTGCCTCACTCTCGGCAGCTTCAAGACTCCGCGAAAAACTTATATCGGCGCTTGATGGTGAATATAAAACCATTGATGCAAGGGTACTCGGGCCGACTCCGGCGGCGATTTTGAACGTAAGTAATAAGTTCAGATATAAACTTGTTATCTGCACGAAGAACAATAAAAATGTCAGAGATCTTATTTCAAGGCTTGTGCGCGATTTTATGCAGGATAAGCAAAATAAAAATATGAGCATCATACCTGATATAAATTCAATTGATTTTTAGGAGTGGAAATTATGGCTTTAAGAAATATTGTAAAAGACGGGGATCCGGTCCTCAGGAAAAGATGCAGAGAAGTAACATCATTTGATGAGCGTCTTCATGTCTTGCTCGATGATATGAAGGAAACTCTCGAACTTGCAAACGGCGCAGGTCTTGCAGCTCCGCAGGTAGGAATCCTCAAGCGTGTTGCGCTTGTAAGTGTTGATGAGGATTTTTTTGAACTTATAAATCCGGAAATAATTGCTGTTGAAGGTGAGCAGACTGATCCTGAGGGATGCCTCAGTATTCCTGGCGTTTGCGGAACAGTCAGCCGCCCATATAAGGTTACGGTCAAAGCGCAGGACAGAGATGGGATAGAATTTACCGCGACAGGGGAAGGGCTTCTTGCGAGAGCCTTCTGCCATGAGCTCGATCATCTCGACGGTATCCTTTTTAAGGATAAGGTTATTGAGTATTTTGATATTGATGAGGAATAATAAATGAAGATTTTATATATGGGTACACCGGATTTTGCGGTGCTTCCTTTGCAAAAGCTTATTTCGGATGGGCATGAAATAGTTGGTGTGATAACGCGTGAGGATAAGCCGAAAGGCAGAGGGATGAAGGTTGTTATGACTCCTGTCAAGGAATATGCCTTAACACAGGATATTCCCGTTTTTCAGCCAACAACGCTCAAGGAAAATGCCATTGCAGAGCTTCTTTCAGAACTTCATCCCGAAATGATAGTCGTTGTTGCCTATGGCAAGATCCTTCCGAAGTATATTCTTGATTTTCCGAAGTTCGGATGCATAAATCTTCATGGATCGCTTCTGCCGAAATACAGAGGTTCGGCGCCTATTCAGCACGCGGTGCTCAACGGAGATGCAGTTTCGGGAGTCTCAACGATGCTTATGAACGAAGGTATGGATACGGGTGATATCCTCATGATACGCGAGGTTGCAATTGATGAGGAGGATACATCTGAGAGCCTTTTTGATAAACTCTCGGTTGTCGGAGCGGAGCTTCTTTCGGAGACTGTTAACCTTCATTTTGAGGGAAAACTTGTTCCGATTCCCCAGAATGATAAGGAGGCGACTTATGCACCTCCGATTTTGAAAGAGAATGCAAAAATATGTTGGAATGCAGAAACTGCAAAGATATTGAATCTTGTCAGAGGAAGCTATTCGTGGCCGATTGCATTCACAGACAGTGAAATCGGAAGAATAAAGGTTTATAAAGCAAGTGAAGGGAAAAGCTCGGGCGAAGCAGGAAGAGTTCTTGCTTTGACTGATGAAGGAATCGAAATAGGCTCGTCTGACGGTAGCGTTCTTGTAACGTTATTCCAGGTTGAGAGTGGAAAGAGGATGTCACCGGTTGATTATTTCAGAGGGCATCCGAGTATCGTCGGAACCTATTTAAAATAATGTTTGGAGAAGTGTGATATGTTATACTACGGAATAGACATTACTTATATTGTTCTTGTTCTGCCGGTTGTTATTTTGTCATTTATAATTCAAGCAAGAGTCAGCAGTGTTTTCAACAAATATTCAACACACAGAAATGCAAGGAATATGACCGGAGCGCAGGTTGCGGAGAGAATGCTTCAGGCATTCGGCGTAACAGGTGTTAGAATTGAGCGTGTAAACGGAAAACTGACGGATCATTTTGACCCGAAGGCAAATGTTATCCGCCTCTCTGATTCTGTCTATGATTCGCCGTCGGTTGCGGCAGCGGGCGTAGCGGCGCACGAATGCGGACATGCAATGCAATATGCCGTAGGATATGGCCCCATAAAGTTGAGAAATGCAATTATTCCCGTTTGCCAATTCGGGTCGACTCTTTCGACTCCGCTTATTTTAATTGGATTCTTTTTTAGCTGGCAACCTCTTGTCGATATTGGCATACTTTTCTTTGCGCTTGCGGCATTTTTCCAGCTTGTGACGCTTCCTGTTGAATTTAATGCATCGAGGCGCGCCATTAAAACGCTTGAAAGTGCGGGGATTCTTTCTGAAAGTGAAAATTCATCCGCTAAAAAAGTTCTCAGTGCTGCGGCAATGACATATGTTGCTGCACTTGCGGTTTCGCTTGTCCAGCTTCTCAGGCTTATTCTTATTTTTGGAGGAGGCAGGAGAAGAGATTGAGAAAGCAGGATGCAAGAGATGTTGCTGTTTCCGCAATAACGGCGTTTCGCAAGAGAAACGCATGGTCGGACGGATATCTCAGAAACAGTATAAAGGCGAATGCGCTTTCAAAGCGCGATGCCGCTCTCGCAACGGAAATAACCAATGGTGTATTGCAGAATATGCTTCTTTTAAACTATTATATCGGTTGTTTTTCGTCGGTAAAATTCAATAAAATTTCGCCGGGAATTCTTGATATTCTCCAGGTTGCGGTTTATCAGATATTGTTTCTGGATAAAATTCCCGATTCCGCAGCTGTGAATGATGCTGTCTCGCGTGCGAAGCGGAATAATCCGCGCGCGGCAGGCTTTGTCAATGCGATTGCAAGAAAAATCTCAGCTTCAAAAGAAAGCTTACCTGAAATCAAAGGTACTACAGAAGAAATTCTTTCGATTAAATACAGTCATCTGATATGGCTTGTGAGGAGATTCGTTAAAATATACGGTGAGAGTGAAACCGAAAAAATTCTTGCGTCATATAACAAAAAGGCTGACACGGTTGTGCGGGTCAACACGCTTAAGACAACGGAAAAGGCTTTGCTCGAGAAGGAAACGGAGAGTGGAGTTTCTTTCGGAAAAGGAATTATATCTGATTCGCTTCGAGTCAGTTTTTCGGGCAATATTGAGAATGAAACTGCATTTTCTGAGGGCATGTTCTATATTCAGGATACGGCCAGCCAGATTGCAGCGAGGACGCTTGACCCGCAAAAAGGTGCAAAGGTTCTCGATGCCTGCTCTGCACCGGGAGGTAAATCGTTTCTTATGGCACAGTTGATGGAAAACAACGGAGAAATCACCTCGTGCGACATACATAAGCATAAAATAGACATAATTTCGTCGGGAGCGGATAAGCTCGGAATAAAAATCATTGATGCAAGGCTTTCGGATGCAACGGAGTTTCATCCTGAATTTGAAAATGCCTTTGATTATGTTCTTTCGGATGTTCCGTGTTCGGGTCTTGGTATTATAAGGAAAAAACCCGATATCAGATATAAAACGGAAGAGGAAATTTCGGATCTGCCGCAGATTCAGCTTGATATTCTGAAAAACACGGCGAGATACGTCAAAGCCGGAGGAGCTTTGCTATATTCCACCTGCACAGTTGTTCCGGAAGAAAACAGTGATGTTATCAAAACGTTTCTTTCGGAAAACGATATGTTTTATGAAGAAAGAGATTATTTCGATATTCCGAGGATTGAGAATGAATTCGGGATAACGCTTTTGCCGCATATAAGTGAAACTGACGGATTTTATATGTGTAAGCTTCGGAGGAAGATATGATTGATATTAGGTCTATGTCATTCGACCAACTAACAAAATACCTGATTTCTGCAGGTCAGCCGAAGTTCAGGTCGCAGCAGATCTACGGATGGCTTCATAAGGGGATTGTTTCGTTTGATGAAATGAAGAATATTCCGAAGCAGCTTCGCGAGCAACTTGAGGCAGACTGTACTCTCAATGTTGCAGGGATTGTTAAATGCCAGGTTTCAAAGCTTGACGGAACGAGAAAATATCTGCTTCGTTTTGAGGACGGCAACTGCGTTGAAGCTGTTTTTATGCGATATAACCACGGGAATACCGTTTGTATCTCAACTCAGGTTGGATGCCGTATGGGATGCGTTTTCTGCGCATCGACAAAACGCGGACTTGTCAGAAATCTTCTTCCGTCGGAGATGCTTGCGGAGCTTTATGCAATCATAAATGACACGGGAGAGAAAATCTCGAATATCGTTCTTATGGGAACGGGAGAGCCACTTGATAATTACGACAATGTTATCAAGTTTCTGTCGCTCGTAAATGATGAGCGCGGGCTCAATATCGGAATGAGGCATATATCGCTTTCAACCTGCGGACTTTGCGATAAAATCGAGAAGCTTGCAAAGGAAAATCTGCCGATAACGCTTTCTGTATCGCTTCATGCGCCGACAGATGAGGCAAGAAGTGCTATTATGCCTGTCAATCGCGCATATGGAGTCAAGCGTCTTATAAGCGAATGTAAAGCGTATTTTGAAGCGACTTCGCGCCGTATTTCGTTTGAATATACTATGATATCGGGAAAGACCGACAGAGTTGAGCAAGCAAAGCAGCTTGCTGATCTGCTTTCGGGCTTTCAGTGCCATGTCAATCTCATTCCGCTCAATAAAATAAGCGAAGGAGATCTTTCACCGAGCACACCGGAGGAAATAAAAGCGTTTAAGGAGATTCTTGAATCACGGGGAATAACAGCAACAGTCAGAAGAAGCCTTGGTGCCGATATCGATGCGGCATGCGGACAACTTCGCCAGAACTATATTTCAGAATAAACAATTCGGCAATATCGTCTGCCGCAAAGACGGTGACCGAAAAATAATTCGGTTTGGAGATACTTATGTTTGCTTGGGGACAATCGGATATAGGCAGAGCAAGAAAGGAAAATCAGGATTCGTTTGCATATAGCGTTTCCGATGCCAAAAAGCTCGCCTTCGCTGTCGTTTGCGATGGTATGGGCGGCGCGGCAGCAGGAAACGTTGCAAGCCAGCTTGCTCTCGAAAAATTTACGGAATGCATCAGGAATGCTGATTATAAGAATATTACGAATGAGCAGCTCTTTGACCTTCTTGAAAGTGCGACAGGTGCATCTAATAAAGCTGTCCACGAATACGCCGAGGAGAATCCCGATCTCCGCGGAATGGGAACGACGCTTGTCGCAGTAGTTGCATCGCAGACGAAGACAGCGGTAATCAATATAGGTGACAGCCGCGCATATAAAATAAATTCGGAAGGGATTTCGAAGATAACAAGAGACCATTCGCTTGTTGAGGATATGGTAAGGCTCGGTGAACTAACTGAGGAGCAGGCACAGGCTCATCCCGGAAAAAATCTTATAACGCGCGCAGTCGGGACAGACAGCTCCGTAAGCGGAGATGTTTTCTTCCCTGAAATGAAAAAAGGAGAGTTCATTCTTCTGTGCTCGGATGGTTTGTCAAACCTGGTTTCCGAGCAGGAGATTCTTTATGAAGTAATGCACGGCGGAGATAACTCCGATTGTTGCGAACGATTGATTGATATAGCGAATGACCGCGGCGGATTTGATAATATAACGGTCGTTCTTATAGCGTTTTAGGAGAGGGGGATGGAGTAAATGAGTGATAAGTATATCGGTAAATTGCTCGATAACAGATATGAAATACTTCAGGTTATAGGGACAGGTGGCATGGCTGTTGTTTATAAAGCTCTTTGCCACCGCTTGAACAGACATGTTGCGATTAAAATACTTAAGGATGAATATGCCAAGGATGAGGAGTTCAGAAGTCGTTTCCGTGCGGAAAGTCATGCGGTAGCGATGCTTTCTCATCCGAATATCGTTTCTGTTTATGATGTTTCCAAATCAAATTCCACCGAATATATAGTTATGGAACTTATTGACGGAATGACATTGAAAGAATATATGCAGAGGCGAGGTTCGCTCACACAGAAGGAAGCAGTGCATTTCGTTTCTCAGATTCTCAAAGCATTGTCTCATGCTCATTCCAAAGGAATCATACACAGAGATATAAAGCCTCATAACATTATGCTCCTGAGAGACAGCACAATCAAAGTAGCAGATTTCGGAATAGCAAGATTTGAATCATCGCAGAAGACGGTAACGAGAGAAGCTTTCGGATCGGTTCATTATATTGCACCGGAGCAGGCGAAAGGAAGTCATATTGATTGCCGTGCTGATATATATTCAACGGGTGTCGTTCTTTATGAAATGTTGACCGGGAGACTTCCGTATGAAGGGGATACCCCTGTTTCCGTTGCGATTCAGCATATAAATTCTCTTCCGCTCAGTCCGAGAGAGATTAATTCCGAAATTCCCGAGGCGCTTGAAAAAATAACAATGAAGGCAATGGCTCCATCTCTTGCGAAACGATATGCAAGCACGGATGAAATGCTCAAAGACATTGAGGAGTATCGAAAAAATCCATCTGTATATATTGAGTATGAGCCCCCCGTAAAGCTTTCGGATGCGGATGACGAAAGTACAAAGAAGGTTTCTGTTGTTGATGACGATGAGTTTGAAGAGGAAGAGCAAGAAGAGAAAAGGGGAATTGTTGCAAAACTTCCATCCATTGCAGCAATTGCGGCAGGAATAATCTTCCTCATAGGAGTACTTACATTGCTCAGTGCGATTTTCGGGTGGGGAGATAAGAAGCCGCAGCAGGATCTTATAACTCCTGATATACTCGGAATGACAATTGAAGAGGCAACTGAAAAATATGCGGATTTTGAAATAATTGAGACCAATGAGGAGCTGCGTGAATACAGTGATGAGTATGACGAAGATGAGATCATGAAGCAGATTCCGCGTAAAGGTGAAGAGAACAAGAACGGAAAAATTCGCGTTACGATAAGCAAAGGAAAGAACTCGGATGAAATTGTTCTTGAGGATATTACCGGGCATAGTCTTGAGCAAGCCAAGATGGTTCTCGACAGAGTGGGATTGATATATAAAGTTGTTGAGGAGAAATCCGAAGAGATAGAAAAGGGATCTGTTATAAAAACAGATCCGTCTGAAGGAGCAACTCTCTATAACGGGGACAGCGTGACGGTTTATGTCAGCCTCGGTAAAGACGAAGAAGAAAAAAAAGATACTGTTGTTCCGTATATCGTAGGTTTGTCTGAAACACAGGCGATCGATGCTCTTGCCGCCGCAAGTCTCCAAAAAGGAGAAGTGAAAAGCGCTTCGAGTGATACGGTCAAAAAAGGTTATGTTATAAGTCAGGATTTCAATTCGGGAGATAAGGCTAAAGTTGATTCGGAGATTGGATTCACGATCAGTACCGGACCCGAAAAGAGGGAAGAGAAGCCGGTGCAGAAGCCGCAGACTGATGATAAACCGGCAACGGAAAAAACGACTACGGATAAAAAAGAAGAGGAGAAAAAGGAAGAGCCTGCCGTTAATGACGGAATGGTTGAAATCACGCGTTCGATCAGATTGCCGTCAGATATAGAGACGTTTAAGGTCAGGATAACCGTAAACGGAGAGTCGCAGTATGAAAAGGAACACAAGGGAACAGACGGATCTGTAAATGTTACTCTTCGCGGAAAAGGCGAATCTACTGTTTGTGTCTATATCAACGATGTTTTAAGACAGGAAATTCCGATTGTTTTCAAATAATATGAGTGAACAGAAAAAAGGGAGAATAATTCGTGGTATCGGCGGATTTTATTATGTCGAGACGGATTCGGGACTTATAACATGCCGCGCAAGAGGAAAGCTTCGTATGATGGGAGAAACTCCGTATGTCGGCGATTTTGTCACCGTCAGCATAAATCAGGATATGACGGGATATGTCCTCGAGATTTCAAAGCGCAAAAATGTTATGATCCGCCCGCCAATTGCAAATATCGATATGATTGCGATTGTTGCATCCAAAGCTCCTCCTGTTACCGATACCTATTTTATAGACAGAATTGCGGCGCTCGCGGAATACAAGGGAATAGAGGTTTGCATCGTTATTAATAAATGCGATGAGGATATCGGAGAAGAACTGTTTGAAATCTATAAGAATACGAACATAAAAGTGTTCAGGTTAAGCGCAAAGACCGGTGAAGGTGTTCATGAATTCAAGACTCACTTGCATGGAAAGTTAAGTGCCTTTACGGGGAATTCCGGGGTAGGGAAATCAACCCTTATCAATGCAATTATGCCTGATGCCAAGCTTGAAACGGGTGAGATTAACAGTAAAATCGGAAGAGGTAGGCATACGACCAGACAGGTGGAAATACTTAAGGTCTCAGATGATACGTGGATTGCCGATACTCCGGGATTTTCCGCATTTGATATCGCGGCGAAGGATGAAATAAAGCCGGAAGAGCTTGAGAGAATGTTTCCTGATTTTGCGGATTATATAAGTGATTGCAAATTTATCGGATGCTCGCATATCAAAGATTCTGACTGTGCGGTTATTGATGCGGTTGAAAGCGGCAAGATTCAGAAGTCGCGTTATGAGAGCTATAAAAAAATGTATTCGGAGCTTGAAAAAATTCCAAAGTACAAATGATTCGCGAGGGTATATGATGATTATAAAAAACGGTAAAAATGGAATATGGGAATATGTGTTCAGCTTGTTCATAGATCATCTTTTTGCATTTATGGGCGCGGTTGTAATAACAAACATAACCGGGTTTTTCTCAAGAAAAGATTTGTTCGTTCTCAACCTTATTCTGTGCGTTTCACTCTATGGTTTGATCTTATATTCCGATTCATGGCGCCGAGGATGCAGCGACAGAAACCGCGTTGCCTGTGGCATCGCCAAGCGTCCTGCTCTTTATGGATTTCTTGTTGGGCTTGTTGCATCCATTCCGGCATATTGCATCGGATTTGCGGCGTTTCTTGCGGAAAGCGGAGTAATCACGTTTTATGAAGTTTTTGAAAACGTCGATATTGTAACAACGGTAAACAGGCTCATTCAGCTTCCGCTCAGCTCGCTTTTTGCATTTGTCGATTATCCGATCGTAAATCTATTTGTTCCGTTGTTTCTTCCGGTTGTTTCCGGTGCGGCATATATTCTCGGTTCTCATGAGATATATCTGAAGAATTATATTTTGTATAAAAAGGAAAATTAAAATAAATAGATTCATAATAAGGAAAATCACTCCATAAATTGTTTTGGGGTGGTTTTTTGAAAAGAACAGATTATATTACTTTATCTCTTGTGGTTATGTTTTTTGCGTCTATGTCCCTTCTTTTCTTTGCGGAAAGAAGCTTGCAAGGATCGGAAAATGCCGTCAGTATTGATGATGGTGAAACGGTTGTAATCGATGCAGGGCACGGCGGTGAGGATGGCGGTGCAGTTGGAATCGGTGATGTGCTTGAGAAAGATCTGAATCTTAAGATTTCGCGGAAACTGAAGTGCATTATGATGCTTCTCGGCGTTGACTCCGTAATGACAAGGGACGAGGATGTTTCTCTTTCAGGCGACGAAGATAAGCTTCGTGAAAGAAAAGTTTCCGATATGAGGGCGAGGGTGAATAAGGTCAATAATACTTCGTCCGCAACGCTTGTGAGTATACATCAGAATTCTTTTGGCGATAGCTCGTGTAGAGGAGCACAGGTTTTCTTTTCTGACGGAAATTCTATGAGTAAAGCTCTTGCGGATTCGGTGCAGAGTATGCTGAAATTCGGAGTTGATAAGAATAATAAGCGGGTTGCAAAATGTGCGGATAAGAATATTTTTATTCTTCAAAAAGCCAATTGCCCGGCAGTTCTTGTTGAATGCGGATTTATAACAAATGAAAAAGAAGCGGATCTACTCAAAAGTGATACTTATCAGACGAAAATATCCGTTTGTATTGCAGCAGGATATTTGAAATATAAAAGCGAAATGTGATGTGATGAGATATGAAGAATAAAACCGTATATGTATGTAATCAGTGCGGTAATGAAACGCCGAAATGGAGTGGCAAATGTTTTGCGTGCGGTGCATGGAATTCACTTGAAGAAATGAAAGTCACAACGAAGAAAAGCTCGGGTGCAGAGCGTGTTTCCGGTGAAGTACGCGGAACACTGAGCTCAATAACGGAAATTGATGTTCAGGATGAAATCCGATTTGACACGGGTATGGGAGAACTCAATCGTGTACTCGGCGGCGGAGCTGTCAAAGGCTCGCTTGTTCTTGTGGGCGGTGAGCCGGGAATCGGAAAATCAACGATTCTTCTGCAAATTTGCTCGAATATCTGCAAGAACGCAAAGGTTCTTTATGTTTCGGGAGAAGAATCGCCACGTCAGCTCAAGCTTCGTGCGGACCGACTTGAGGTTAATCCGGAGAACCTTTTCGTTTATGCCGGCACGGATATGGAGGATATAATATCTGTATCTGAACGGGTTAAACCGGATGTTATGATTATTGACTCAGTGCAGACTGTATATCGAAGCGATATCTCATCGACACCCGGAAGCGTTTCTCAGGTCAGAGAATGCACAATGTCGTTTATGGAGCTTGCAAAAGGAAAGAACATAACTGTGTTTGTCGTCGGACATGTCAATAAGGACGGTAATATCGCAGGACCAAAGGTGCTCGAGCATATGGTGGATTGTGTTCTGTATTTTGAAGGCGATAAGAATATGACTTATAGAATACTTCGCGCTGCAAAGAACAGATATGGTTCAACGAACGAAATAGGTGTTTTTGAAATGCGTGATAAAGGTCTTGTGGAGGTTGTGAACCCTTCTGCGGCATTGTTGGACGGAAGACCGACCGATGTTCCGGGGACTTGTGTTGCTTGCGTTATGGAGGGGTCAAGACCTATTCTTGCGGAAATTCAGGCGCTCGTTGCAACAACGGCATACGGAACTGCAAGACGAATGAGCTCAGGACTGGATTACAATCGCTCTGCATTGCTTCTTGCGGTGCTTGAAAAAAGAGCGGGTTTTAAAATGGCAAATTATGATGCATATATAAATGTCATTGGCGGATTAAAGATTGAAGAAACCTCTGCCGATTTGCCAACGATGCTTGCAGTTGCGTCTGCATGCAAGGATAAAGCGCTTCCTTGCGATATTGCAGCTTTCGGAGAAATAGGACTCACGGGCGAAATAAGAGCCGTTTCCTCGCCGCAGCAGAGAGTTAACGAAATTAAGCGTCTGGGTTTCAAAAAGTGTATTGCGCCGCGCCAGAATTCAAAAGAAATAACCATTCCGGACGGACTTGAAATACTCTTTGCAAGAAATCTCAGGGAAGCTATTGCGGCGTTGCTTTGATTATTCATAATTTTTTATAAAAATACTGATATCCCGATTGACTTTAGAGCTCAATCGGGATATTATATATGTATAGTGGTTAATTATGCATTAATTTAAAGGGAGGACATAAAATGAGCAGAAAAGCTGCGCGTGAGGTAGCTGTGCATATAGTATATGACTATGGTTTTAACAATGAAATCGGTGAAGAAGCATTAAGATATTTTCTGAGTGAGGAATTTGCCGAAAGTATCTCCGAGGATACGGGTATTTATGCTCAGGTAGGTGAAGCTCAACATAGTTATATTTCTTCGATTGTAAACGGTGTTGCGGAGAAACGAGGAGAAATTGACGAGCTTATTCGTAAATATTCTGTTGGATGGAATCTTAACAGAATTTCAAGAATAGCTATGGCAATAATGCGTGTTGCAGTATATGAAGTAAAGTATGTTGATGATGTCTCCGAAAAGATAGCGATTAACGAGGCTGTCGAAATCGCTAAAAAGTATGATACGGCAGAAACTGTCTCGTTCATCAACGGAATTCTCGGAAGCATCGTCAGAGAAGGATAAACTATGGCGAAAATTTGCACGATAAGCGAGCTTAATGAATACCTGAAAAACATGTTTGAAAGCAATCCACACCTTTCGGGTGTATATGTGAGAGGTGAGATTTCTAATTTCAAGCTCCATTCTTCAGGGCATATGTATATGACGCTTAAGGATGAATCGTCCGTACTCCGTGCCGTTATGTTCAAGTTTGATGCGGGCAGACTGAATTTTCGCCCTGAAAGCGGAATGAAGGTTATCGCAAAGGGAAGAGTAAGTGTTTTCCCTCGTGACGGATCGTATCAGATTTATATAACGGATATGATTCCGGATGGCGTCGGTGCGTTGTATGTTGCTTTTGAGCAGTTGAAAAAAAGACTCGGTGAAGAAGGACTCTTTGCCCCCGAACATAAAAAGCAACTGCCGATGTATCCGAAAAAGATTGCGGTAATAACGTCACCAACCGGTGCGGCGATAAGGGATATCCTTCGTGTTCTGAAGTCAAGATTTCCGATGTCTTCCGTTGTTGTTTGCCCTGTTCTTGTTCAGGGGCCGGAGGCTCCGCAGGATATTGCGGGTATGATTGAGTATGTCAATCGTCATAAGCTTGGAGATTTGATTATAACGGGTAGAGGCGGCGGCTCAATTGAAGATTTGTGGGGCTTTAACGATGAGCAGGTCGCAAGAGCGATTTTTGCATCGGAAATTCCTGTTATATCTGCGGTGGGGCATGAGCCGGATGTTACGATTTCGGATTTTGTTGCAGATGTCCGCGCGGCAACGCCGTCAAATGCGGCAGAAATAGCGGTGCCGGATCATCTTGCTGTCAGAAGCGCAATAAATGAACTTGACAACCGCGTGTTTGTTTCGCTTACATCGAGGCTTTCGCGTTACAAAGATATTCTCAAGAGTATTTCTGAAAAGCGCGTTATGAAAAGTCCGGAGAATTATTTTCAGGAAAGAAGAATGGCAGTTGATTTTCTGACAGAGAAGCTTTGCGGAAGTATGGACAGAACGGTTATGCGTTCACGCGAACGTTTTGCAAGGCTTGTTGCATCGCTTGATGCAATGAGTCCGCTGAAAGTTATTTCAAGAGGATATTCGATAGTTTCCTCATCGGAAGGTAAGATAATAAAGAAAACCGATGATGTAAGAAGCGGAGAAAAGCTTTCGGTGCGTGTTGAAGACGGAAATATTAACTGTACCGTTGATTAGTTTTGAAAGGAAGAATAGCTGTGAGCGAGAATAAAAAATCTTTTGAAGAATCAATGAAGAGGCTCGAAGAGGTTGTAAGGCTTCTTGAACGCGGAGATGCGCCGCTTGACGGAGCTCTCTCACTTTTTGAAGAAGGAACGGCGCTTATAAAAGATTGCACGAAGATGCTTGATGAAGCGGAACAAAAAGTTACTATACTCACTAAAGGGGAAAACCCGGTTGAAAAGCCTTTTGATGCAGAGGTGGATGCCTGATGTTTAAAGAACAAATGAAAAGATATCAGCAGATGATAGATGAGGCGCTTGAGGGGGCAATTCTTGAATCCGATGCGCTTCATGGTAAAATATTCGAAGCGATGCGATATAGTCTCAATGCCGGTGGAAAGAGAATCCGACCGATTCTCGTTCTTGAATTTGCGAGAATTTCAGGTGTGTCGGAAAAACTTGCGATGCCGTTTGCGCTTGCGCTTGAAATGATACATACGTATTCGTTGATTCATGATGATCTTCCGTGTATGGATGATGATGATTTACGACGCGGCAGACCGACAAATCACAAGGTCTTCGGTGAAGCGGTGGCAGTCCTTGCGGGGGATGCGCTCCTCAATCGTGCATTTGAATATATTCTGAATAATTCCGAAATTTCCGCAGAGCTGACATTAAAAGCTATGCGTTGTCTTGCGGAGGCTTCGGGAGCAGACGGAATGATAGGCGGTCAGATTATCGATATGGAGGGCGAAAACAGAGCGCTCTCGCTTAATGAAACTGAAACTCTCCAGAGCCTTAAAACGGGGGCACTCATAAGAGCGGGTGCACTTATGGGGTGCATTATTGCCGATGCGGATGATGATGTCAAGGAAAATGCAAGAGTATATGCGGATAATATCGGCCTTGCGTTTCAGATAAAGGATGACATACTCAATGTCGAAGGAGATCCGAATATAATCGGCAAGGATGTCGGAAACGATGAAGCGAGCGGAAAATCCACTTTTGTCAAGCTCATCGGGCTTGATGCATGTAAAAAAAGAGTTCTCTCTCTGACGGAGGATGCAAAAAAAGCAGCAGAAAAGCTTGTTGACGGTGAATTCCTCATCCACCTTGCAGATGAGCTTGTTTTAAGAGATAAGTAAACTGAGCGATAAGTTTCTGTTGGATTGGATTTATGGCTTGTGAGGATATAATATGTTTGAGTTGTTATCGGGAATCAACGATCCCAATGATATAAAAAAATTATCAATTCCGGAGCTCGAGTCACTCGCGGAAGAGATAAGAGAATATCTTCTTGAGAATGTTTCGCAGACCGGAGGGCATCTTGCGTCAAATCTGGGTATAGTTGAGTTGACACTTGCAATACACAAGGTTTTTGATACGTCTGAGGACAGGCTTGTCTTTGATGTAGGTCATCAGTGTTATGTCCATAAAATTCTGACGGGCAGACGTGAAGAGTTTAAAAATATTCGTCAGTTTGGCGGCATTTCCGGATTCAGCAGACCGTCGGAAAGTATGCACGATGCCTGTGTTTCGGGGCATGCATCCAATTCTGTGTCTGTTTCACTCGGGATGGCGAGAGCGAGAACTTTGAATAACGATGATTATTCTGTTATTGCGCTTATCGGTGACGGAGCATTTACGGGCGGAATGGCATATGAGGGATTGAGTGATGCGGGGCAGAGTAAAGAACCTTTGATTGTCATTCTTAATGATAATGAGATGTCCATAACGAAAAATGTTGGCGCGATGACTGATTATCTTGCAAAACTCCGTCTTAAGCGCAAGTATCTTAGATT
>JAZSHZ010000302.1:0-2000 GCA_045533555.1 Eubacteriales bacterium | reverse complement strand
ATTATTAATTAAATATTCTACTACCTCAGGTTTATTGCAAAGAACCGCCAAAATCAACGGAGTATATCCTTGGTTATTGTTTTGAAAATTAATATCTACATTTCTTTCTTCGAGCAGATATTCTATCATTAATAAATTATTGCCCGACACGGCGCTGAATATGACGTTTCTGTATCCGCCAACATCAATTCTCGCTCCCCTTTCAATCAAGAACATGGCAAAATCATATGCTTCTTGTTCATCGGCTAAACCCATAACAAAAACCTTATTAAGTGCAGTCTCGCTGCGTGCGACAATATTCACATCAGCTCCCGATTCGATTAAAAATTCTGCGATCTCATATCCGTTTTTATAGGCATATGTCAAAGCCACCATGAGTGGAGTGGTTTTTAAAGAGCGATCGATACTATTAACATCTGCGCCTGCTTCAATAAGTCTACGTACAAATTCAATTTTTCCTTCAAAACAGGCTGCGTGTAACGGAGGCATATTTACCCGATCCAAATTAAAAATATACGGGTTTGCATCAAGGTTAGGATTTTGCGCAAGCAATTTTTCAAATGTGTCAAAATCGTCATTTTTTATTGCGGAAATTAATTGTTGTGATAAGTTTGGTCTAAAATCACAAGAAGCAAATAAGCAGATAATTAATGATAAAATAAGTAATAGGCTGATTTTTTTCATAATAAACCTCCGATATATAGGATTTAATCCACAAACGAATCCGCGAAATCAGTTGCGAGCTTATCGCAGCGCTCGTTATAGGTTTGTCCTGCGTGTCCCTTTACCCAAACAAATGTTATGTCGTGAAGGGCGACCAGCTTTAAAAGCTTTTCCCAAAGGTCGGGATTGAGGGCAGGGGATCTATCCGCTTTTTTCCAGCCCTTCGCCTTCCAAGATTCTGCCCAACCCTTCTCAATAGCGTCAATCATATACTTTGAGTCGGAATAAAGGGTTATTTCGCACTTTTCCTTGAGCGCGGAAAGTGCCTTAATTGCTGCAGTAAGCTCCATTCTGTTATTGGTAGTAGAGCGCTCGCCTCCCGAAAGCTCCTTTTCGGTTTTTCCGTAAACCAAAATCGCTCCCCACCCGCCTTTTCCGGGATTTCCGCGGCACGCGCCGTCGGTGTATATATCAACGTGTTTCATAAATTTCTCCGTTTCCATTAATATATAATTATATTATCATAAATTATAAATAAAGTCAATAATTTTAATATCTTATGTTGACATTAATGAATATTTGAGGTAAAATATATCTTGGTATAATGTTTATTAAAAAAGGAGATTTATTCATGAAAATTGACATATATTCGGGATTTTTGGGAGCAGGTAAAACCACTCTTATCAAAAAAATGATTTCAGAAGCATATAAGGGCGAAAAGCTTATGCTTATTGAAAATGAATTCGGACAAATCGGTATTGACGGCGGATTTTTGAAGGAATCCGGTATCAATATCACCGAAATGAATTCGGGATGTATCTGCTGTAGCTTGGTAGGCGATTTTGCCACTGCGCTTAAGGAAGCGATAGAAACCTATACCCCCGATCGTATTATCATTGAGCCATCGGGGGTGGGCAAGCTCTCCGACGTTGTTAAGGCAACTGAAAGCGTTCTTTATGAAAATGTTGTCCTTGGCGGACTTACAACGGTTGTTGACGTTAACAAATGCAAAATGTATATGAAGAATTTTGGTGAATTCTTCAACAACCAAATTGAAGAGGCAAAGTGCATCGTGCTTAGTCACACAAGCACTGCAAGTGAGCATAAAATCGCGGAATGTATTGCGCTTTTAAGAGAAAAAAATGCCGATACCGCCATTATCACTACCGATTGGGACAAGCTCGACGGCAAGCAGATTTTAGAAAGCATCGAACACAGTAATTCACTTGAGGATGAGCTTAAACATATGAAGCACGAGCATCATCACCATCACCACGGTGAGCACGATGAGTATTGGGATTGCGGATGCCACGTTGGTCACCATCATCACCATCATC
>JAZSHZ010000054.1:0-6510 GCA_045533555.1 Eubacteriales bacterium | reverse complement strand
GCTTGATATTCTCTTTGAAAACGAGGATGTCCTTATCTTGAACAAACCCGCAAATCTTGCGGCGCACCCTTCCCACGGGCATTATTCGACGTCGCTCGGAAATATCGTTATGTGGTATTATGTGAGCCAAGGCGAAAATTTCGTTTTTCGCCCGATAAACAGGCTTGACCGCGGTGTTTCGGGAGTTATGGCAGTTGCAAAGAATGCCTATTCGCATACATTCGCGGCGCGCCTTCTCCACAGCGGAGAATTCTATCGCGAGTATCTTGCGATAGTCGAGGGCGAGATGAAATCGGAGTGCGGTGAGATCTGCGCGCCAATAGGGAGAAAGGATGGCTCTGTCATAGAGCGCGAGGTGCGCGAGGACGGCGATTGGTCGCTCACAAAATATGAGGTAGTGGAGAAAAGAAACGGAATGAGTCTTGTCCGCGTCCTGCCTATGACGGGGAGAACACATCAGATAAGAGTTCATATGGCGCATATAGGTCATCCGCTCGTCGGTGATTTTCTCTATGGAAAGGAGCATCCGCTTCTTAATCAGCGGTGCGCCCTGCATTCCCACAGACTCCATATGAAGCTTCCTTTTGAGCAGGGAGAAGCAGATATAACCTGCGACCTGCCCGAGGATATGAAAAAAGTTTTTTATGGCGAATAAAAACCCGAGCGGTATGATGATCCGCTCGGGTTTTTGCTATTTAACCTTAATCATATGCTGCATACGGAGTATTGTCATTCTTCGTCTCATAAACGGCGAATATCTCGTGCAATCGTGGAAGAGCTTTTCATCCTTGCCAATGTCGGCAACGGTGAGTTTGCAACCTGCCTTTTTCATCGCTTCATAGCATTCCTCATAGGATGGAACACCGCGGATGATATCGCGGATCTCGTTCCAACGAGATTTAAGCTCCTTTGGGTCGACCTTGTCGATGATATTATCCGGCTCGTTTGCGCGGCGGGCATCCTCCTCCATATCACCGAAGAAGGAATACACATCGCTCCAGTCAACGTTTTCATAGTCTGCGTCAATCTCGTCGTGTTCCGCGAGTTCGTTATAGAATTTGAGCATCGCAAGGGTTGCAACGCCGACGTCGTCACCGTGGTAATTCGGGATGATTCCGTCGCGAAGCTCGATGCATTCAAGGAGATGGCAGATGACGTGCTCCGCACCGCTTGCGGGGCGCGATGTACCCGTGAAGCTCATTCCGATTCCCGTTTTGAGGAGTGCCTCAAAGATTTTACCTGCGGTGTGCTCGTCGTTTGCCGTGACCTTATCTGCCATTGTCATAAGCTCATCGACTGCCTCGCGGGTAAGCGCGCAGACCCTGTCGCAGCAGACCTCGCCCGTGAGAAGCTCGGAAACGCGCCAATCTATTATTGCGACGTATTTTGCAATCATATCGCCGAACCCTGCGGATTTGAGCTCGCTCGGAGCGGCAGCAAGAATCTTCGTATCTCCGATGATGACCTCGGGGCTCTTTGCAGGGTAGCTGAATTTAAAGCCCTTGTCAACTATCGGTGATGAATCGGAAGCAAAGCCGTCCATCGAGGGCGCGGTTGCGAAGATGCAGAGCTTCTTGCCTTTGTTTGCAGTTGCAAGGCGGCAAGGGTCATTGACGGAGCCTGTGCCGACGGAGAGGACGGAAATATCGCGGTCTCCGATTATTTCTTCAAGCTCGCGGACGTGGTCCATCGTCGCAACGCGGATTTCGTCGTATATGTGATATTCGACATCGAAGCCCGAAAGGCTTTCAACGATGCCTTCTGCCGCTTTGAATGTGTTCTTGTCGGCAACGAGGAGAAGTGTCTTCTCAAAACCGTTTTCCGAAAGAATCTCTCCAACCTTGTGAACGAGACCGGAATCGATGCGGACATCTTTGACCGCTGTCGAATGCTTCATCCCGCAGGCGCAGGGAGCTTTGAAATCCTCAATTATCTTAAGTATCTGAGACATAATAAAAAACCTCCGTGGGAAATTGATATAATAAATTTGATTTTTACAATTATATCATAACCAAAGGTCTTTTTCAACACGGCAGGATAGCAAAAAGCACTTGCGAATGCAAGTGCTTCAGCATGTCGATAAACCTATCGACGTGCTGTAAGACTGTCCAAAGAGGTGCGAGATTGGCAAAATGGAACCCGATGGTGTATGTGTATACTCCGAGAGGTGACATTCGGGCAAAACAAGCGAAAAATACCTTGAAACTTGATGTTTAAAAGAAATTTGTAATATATAAATTCACACGCAGAAAGTAGCGGGCTCTCAAAGCTCCGGCCCTTAAATTTTCTCCGCTTGTGTTCTCGCGCCTTTTTCGACAGTCTGAAGCACTTGCGAATGCAAGTGCTTTTTTCATGGTCGAGATGACAGGATGGCGGCTTGCGATGCAATCCGCACTGCTTGGCGACCCAAATGCAAAGCATTTCGGTACCCGCCTGCGCACCGCTCGCCTAAAAACGATTATTAATCGTTTTATTAACGGCGTGCGCCTCCTCGAGGTTCGAATCCTCTCACATCGGAAAAGAAAAAAGAACAGCAACCCCTGTTGGGATTACCGTTCTTTTTTGGTCGAGATGACAGGATTCGAACCTGCGGCCTCTGCGTCCCGAACGCAGCGCTCTACCAAGCTGAGCCACATCTCGAAGCGAACTATTAAATTATACATATGAAGGCGCTGTTTGTCAAGCCTTTTTTGCCGAAAATTTTATTTTTATCAAAAAACTCTATTCATCCGCATAAAGCCAGTCGAGAAGTGCATTGTCTTTTGCATTTGATTTGGGTTTATAGCCCTTTCGCAGCTCACGGATTTCATTGAGTGTCATTCCGAGATACTTCTTGAAAACGCGGGTAAGGTTGGTTCGGTCATATAGCCCCGTTGCCTTGGCAATTTCATCGGAGGATTCGTTCTTCAAAAAGCGCAAAGCAGCATCCAGCCTGACGGCGACAAGGAAATCAAGAAAGGAAAGCCCCGTGACCATTTTGAAATTCGTCGTGAAGGTACTGCGCGACATATTTGAAAAGCTTGCAAGCTCATCAATGGTGAGACTTTCGGGATAATGCTCGCATATATGAAAAACTGCGCGGTTGATATCTGAAACTCTGTTCCGAAGAACACGGGAAGGAAGCTTCGGAAGTTTTTCGGTGCAGGAAAGCCTGAAAAGCTCTGCGATATGAACCGCGATGGAATTGTAGTCATTATTTCCTTCGATGGAGAATTCGTCGAGAAGAGTGTGTATGAGCTCTCTCGCCTCATCGGTCGCAAATTCGCGGATGACGGGAATTGAGAAGCCGTCAAAGCATTTTGAATGTGAGAACAGATCATAGCCGCGGCTTGTGAGAAAATCCTCCTCGAAGGTTATAAAAACGACAATGGGAGTATCCTCGGAATCGATGAGATCTGTTCTGTGGCTCATATAGGGAAGAATTATTGCGCAGGAATCGGGAAGCTGTATATATTCCCGGCCGTCTATAAAATGGCGCAGTGTACCCGAAAGGACATAGCAGATCTGTATGTGACGATGCATATGAAGATGATTTTTTTCGCGCAGGCACTGTGTCGAAACGCGAGCGGGAAAGGTATCAAGATACATCGTTTTTTCAAGCAGAGGGAACATATTCATAAAAAGGCATCTCCTTTCGCAATAATTATATCATTGATTTTTCAAAATGTCAAAAAATCATCCGATATGTAACAAGAAAATGTTGAAATATCTTGCACTTTGTTTTAAAATAAATGATGTATAAGTGTATACTTTGCAATATAATATACATATCAAACAGGAGGAGAGAAAAATGAAAAAAATTCTCAGCATTATTCTTGCGCTTGCAATGCTTGCAAGTCTTATCCCTGCAGCTTTTGCAGGCGATGCGGAGGAGCCCGTGGCGGTAACCTTCAGCTTCATAAACGGAGGTCGCTCGGATGTCAACCAGACAAGCTTCGAGACAATAACGAAGGTTGACGACACGACATACACGAGCGCATGGACAAACTATAAGAATTTCCCAACAAGTCCTGCATCACCCAATGAGAACTGGGCATATGCGGGAAGTACGGTTGGGGGAGCAGTTGGTGCCGGTTCATTTGTAAACTGCACAACATATACCGGAACGGGCTTTGTCAATGCCGCAAACCAGTGGCTTGCATTCAAGGTCAAGGTTCCGAAGACCGCAAAATACAGAGTCACCAATATGCAGGCATATAAGTATGGCAATGCTACGACAAATCTTGAAGTCTACATATTCCCGTCGGACGAAAGATTCGTTGAAGGCAATGCCATATACGGAACCGTTGTTCCGCCGACAGATCCGACAAATGCCAAAATTTATTGCACACGCGGAAATGTCACGACATTCGATAAGCTCAATATTGATGCAACGCTTCTCGGCAGAGGAAGTGAAAGCGCAAGCACGGGAGGAAACGCCGAGGTAGTCCTCGCTGATAAGACGGATATTGACCTTATCGCAGGTGAGGAATATATTCTTCTCTTCAACAATGCAAACGCAGGAAAGGTTATCACGGCTACTTCAATAACCTTGACGGAGATAACGGGCAACGAAAATACTGAAATCGTCGAAGAACCCGAGTTCAACTTCACAAAATCGGCATTCAATGATACGACAACGGCAAAGCTTGAGTCGGTAACCGACACTTCAATGATAAACCCCGCAGTTTCGACGGGACTCTGGAACACACATTATGCATATATTTCAAACAATGCAATCCAGAGCGACGGAACTCTCTTCTGCTACTATAAGCATCAGGCAGAGGCAGGCGAGATTTTCTGGGTTATCAAGGCTGAGGTTGCAAAGCTCGGAACATATGTCCCGACGATAAGCTTCGTTAAGCAGACCTACAACGGAATAGTTGATTTTTACAATGTTCCGGCATCATATGCAAATGAAAAGCAGTGGACGCTCCAGAATGTAGCAAGTGTCAAGGCAGCGATTGCAGACTCGGATGCGAGCGGAACAAGTGTCGGATATCTCGCTTCGATAGATATGCATAAGGATTCGGCCGATACGACACCTGTTGTCGGAAATGCAGCATTCTTCACGGAAGATAACTACATCATTATGAGAGTCCGCAAGGGACCGAACAAGTCAAGTCACGCCAGTGAATACTACTATGGCTACGTATCAAGCATAAAGCTTAACACTGCCTCGGCGGCACTCAGGCTCAGTATGGAGGATACGTCCTTTGAACCGGGAGATTCACAGAAGATATCTGCAAAGGCAATCGGTTCAAACGGAATTGAAACTGCAATTTCCTCGATTACATATGAAAGCCTTAACTCCGAGGTTGCAACCGTTGATGCAACGGGCACGGTGCTCGGAAAGGCAGACGGCACGGCGATAATCAAGGCGACGGCAACCGTCGGTGAGACAACTGTCACATCGTCGATAGTTGTAACGATAAAAAAGATATGGGATCCGAGATTTGTCTTTACAAACGCTGCGGTCAAGAAGCATACCTCGACTAACTCGAATATATATTTCAATCAGATTATTGCTCTTGATGACGTTGTTACGACCGGCTTGTGGGAGTTTGTGACATCGAAGAATCTCTATGCACACGGCTTCTACGGCGACGGAATCCAGTATAGTGTAGTGCAGAAGAATTTCGGAGACAATGCGATTGTGTTAAAGCTTAATTTCTCGGAGGCGGGAACATATGCTCCGACATTTGGCGGTATGATGAGAAGCTTCTGCGGAAAGCAGAATGTGTATATCGTTCCGAAATCCTATGCCGACGGAAAGTGGACAATGCAGACGGACAATCTCCCCGTTGCGGAAATTGTCGCAGATAAAAACGTGACGCATCTTTTCGCCGCAAATCTTTATACGGACGGCACGGCGGCTTCAAATCCCATACCGTTTGAGGCAGATGTGGTCAATATTGATGAAAAGGAAAATTATCTCATTTTCGTTCTTGAAAACAACGATGAAAATGTCATAAATGATGGAAGTGAAAGACTCTGGGGTTATCCGCAGTATCTTGAAATGGTTCGCACAGGCTCAGTAAAGCTCCTTGCAGACAAGACGACACTGACAAAGGGTGACACAACAAAGCTTATCGCAACCGTCAAGGATAACCGCGACAATGCGGCAACGGCAGAGGTAACGCTCACAAGCCTCAATACAGCGGTAGCACCGGTATCGGGTAACACCGTAACGGCAGTAGCACCGGGTGTTGCGGAAATCAAGGCAACGGCAACGGTTGACGGAGTTGCGGTTTACGACACAATTGAAATCACGGTCGGCGAGGAGACAGTCGCAAAGACAGTTTCAATCGCAACAAGCATCGACGGAGCAAAGGCATCGGTTGCTTCCTACACACGCGGAGCGAAGGTAACGGTAACGGCTCCCGAAATCACAGGCAAGACCTTCCGCCATTGGGTACGCGGAACTGCAGATAACGGCGAGTGGGTATCGGCAGATGCGGAATATTCCTTTGTCGCAACGACACATACATACCTCACCGCAATCTATACAAATGAAGTTACTGGCAAGCT